>DATGSA010000284.1:0-22718 GCA_035303085.1 Flavobacteriaceae bacterium | reverse complement strand
ATTCAAGATTTTTCCCGGCACTTCACCATATAAGTTTCCTGTCAGTACAATGATGTCTTCTTTATATTTTTCAATAAGTTTTTTATCTATTCGCGGCACATAATAAAACCCGTCAACATAAGCTATGGAGGATAATTTAATCAGGTTTTGATAACCGTTTTTATTTTTGGCCAACAAAACAATCTGATATCCGTTATCTTTTCTGGATTTATCTAAGTGATTTTCGCATACATTAAATTCACAACCCACAATTGCCTTCAATTCCTGAGATTGACTTTCATCGCCATTCTTCTTTTTTAGAGCAGCATTGTATTTGCCAACGGCATCCACAAATTTGAATGCTCCCATCATGTTAGCATGGTCGGTCATTGCCACCGCAGGCATATCATTTTCAACCGAATGTTTGATCAGGTCATCCATATCAATAGTCGATTGTAAAATCGAAAATTGGGTGTGGTTATGCAGGTGAACAAACTTGGTATCTTTAAGAATTTCTATGTTTTCTTGAACTTCGGTTTCAGAAATATCTGATTCCTCCGCTTCCAAAGCTTCTCTTATTTTGGCAGAAGCTTTTTTCAGATTGACATGTTGCAAGCCAACCTTCTCAATAAGATCAGGATTAGCGTCATTGAAGTTTTCAAAATAATCTTCACCAACGTCGAGTTCTTCGCGGGTGAACATTCTTCGGCGCACGAGTTCTAAAAAACATCTTGTAGTAGCTTCAACATCGGCAGTAGCGTTGTGCGCTTCGTCAAAAGCTTCATCAAATAATTCTTGGTGTAATTCTGTTAGGGTTGGTAGTTTAAACCTTCCTCCACGTCCTCCCGGAAGTTGACAAAGTTGGGCAGTCACTTCTGTACACGTATCCAAAACCGGAAGTTCCAACAAGTTTCCTGTAATTCCTGCCCGAAGGAATTCCGCTCCCATTACTTTCAGGTCGAAATCTACATTTTGCCCGACCACAAATTTAGTTTTATCCAGCGCTGCATTGAATTGATTTAAAACCATTTCGAGACTTTCTCCTTTTTTTATGGCCAAATCAGTTGAGATTCCATGAATCTGTTCCGCATCAAAAGGAATGTTGAAACCCTCGGGTTTTACCAAGAAATCCTGATGCTCTATCAGGTTTCCCATCTCATCATGTAATTGCCAAGCAATTTGAATACAGCGAGGCCAATTGTCGGTATCGGTAACAGGAGCATCCCATCGTTTGGGTAATCCGGTGGTTTCAGTATCGAAAATCAGGTACATATATGTAGGTGTTTTATTTAAAAAATCAAGGCTGAAATTAAGAATTTTATCGCAGATTCTGTCTTAAAATTCTGTTTGAAATTGAACTGTCCATCCCAAAAAGCATAAGCATTCAGGCTTTCAATAGATTAGCTAAAAACTACGACCAATCATTCGACCTAGCTTACACGAACCATATTGCGAGACTGATTATAATCGATTAGAATTTCTCCATTACCGCCTCAACATTAAACATTGGTTAATTGCGATGCAGAGATTATAACAAACGCTATGTCGCCATGTTCTTTCCCAACCTAAGTTAGGCCTTTTTAAAGTTGAACTTCGGCACTGTGTGCGCCTTCAATAAACTCTCGATATTGATTTTGGACAGTTCTTAACAATCCGATATGTCAAGGTTACTTTCTTTATACATAAAAGGAATCCATTGCTTCTGCTGGTTATCATTCAATACTTTATGTTTTAAGACTTCTATGAGAATCAAACAAATTCATATTCTGAAAATTCTTTTCTCACTTCTTCTAAAACAGCAAAAACATCGTCGGGATTATCACTGGTTACCATACTTTTTCGATAAGGTTTAAAGTTAGGCATACCTTTGAAATATTGCGAATAATGCCGTCTGGTTTCTAAAACACCCAATCTTTCTCCTTTCCAATCAATTGCAGTTTGCAAATGGGTTTTAGCGGCATCGACTCTTTCCTCTAAGGTAGGTTTAGCTAACTTTTCTCCGGTTTTGATAAAGTGTTGAATTTCTCTGAAAATCCAAGGATATCCAATACTTGCTCGGCCGATCATCGCACCATCTAAACCGTATTTATCGCGCATTTCCACCGCTTTTTCCGGAGAATTCACATCGCCATTTCCAAAAATGGGAATATGCATGCGGGAGTTGTTTTTCACATCTGCAATCAAACTCCAATCCGCTTTACCTTTATACATTTGTTTTCTGGTTCGACCGTGAATGGCGATAGATTTAATACCTACATCTTGTAATCTTTCGGCGACTTCCACAATTTTTATCGTGTCTTGATCCCAGCCCAATCGGGTTTTTACAGTAACGGGAATATCGGTATTTTTGACCACGGCTTCGGTCAACTTCACCATTTTATCGACATCTTTTAAAATTCCTGCACCTGCACCTTTTGAGACGACTTTGGTAACAGGACATCCAAAATTAATATCGATAATATCGGGTTGCGTTTGTTCAATAATTTCACAAGCTTCCATCATGGATTCCATATTATGACCAAAAACTTGTATCCCTACCGGTCGTTCATGTTCATAAATATCCAATTTAATCTTACTCGAAGCGGCGTCGCGAATCAACCCTTCGGAAGATATGAATTCGGTATAAACGACATCTGCCCCCTGCTCTTTGCACAACATGCGAAAAGGCGGATCACTCACATCCTCCATCGGAGCGAGTAACAACGGGAACTCTCCTAATTCTATATCTCCTATCTTAACCAAACCAATAAAATTTTTGCAAAAATAATCAATTTAAAAACAACAGTTTTAAATTCTCGGTCTTTTATATCAATCTTAATTTATTCATCTGCAGCTCCTTTACTTAAAAACTTCAAATATGACTTTCGATCAAACTGAACAAGATACCAATCTTCTAAAACTGTTGCTCCGGTGTTTTTATAAAATTCGATGGCAGGCTGATTCCAATCCAACACCGTCCATTCAATTCTTCTTACTTTATGCTGTGCCCCAAACTCGATTACTTTTTTATAAAGTGCCATTCCCAAGCCTTTTCCTCGAAATGCTTTTTCGACAACCAGATCTTCTAAATGAACTGATTTACCTTTCCACGTAGAGTAACGAAAATAAAACAACGCCATTCCTCTAATTTTCCCATCTATTTCTGTCACATAACAATGGAATATTTTATTTTCTCCAAATCCTTTATCGATTAAATCCTCCACCGTCACCTCAACGGCTTCAGGTTCTTTTTCATATTCTGCAAGTTGCTGAATCAATCGCAACACCTCCGGCATATCGGTTTTTTTAGCGGTTCTTAAATTAAATTTCATGATTATTACAGCTTAGATCGCGAAATTACTAAAAACCCAAGTTCTTTTTTGCTATTTTTGTACATCTAACAATTTATTTTATCATGTCAAATAAAAATCAAAGTCTGGGAGAATTTATCATCGGAAATCAAGATTCTTTTGAATATTCTACCGGGGAGTTGTCAAAATTACTTCATGCTATTCGTCGCGCCGCAAAAGTGGTTAATCACAAAGTAAGAAAAGCCGGATTATCCAATATTTTAGGCGCTTCTACGAACACTAATGTGCAAGGAGAACAACAGCAAAAACTGGATGTGTACGCCAATGAAATTTTCATAGACACCTTGATAAATCGTGAGATTTTATGTGGAATTGCATCTGAAGAAAATGACGATTATATCACCATAAAAGGTCAACAAGAAGATCACAAAAACAAATATGTCGTCTTGATGGATCCTTTGGATGGCAGCTCGAACATCGATGTCAATGTTTCTGTAGGAACAATTTTTTCAATTTACAGAAGAATTTCAGAAATCGGCACCCCGGTTGAACAAAAGGATTTTTTGCAACCCGGTCATAAACAAATTGCCGCCGGGTATGTAGTTTACGGCACTTCTACTTTATTAGTTTATACCACAGGACACGGCGTAAACGGTTTTACCTTAAACCCGTCAATTGGAACTTATTATTTGTCGCATCCGAATATGAAATATCCTGATGTAGGAAATATTTATTCCATCAATGAAGGAAACTACATAGATTTTCCTCAAGGTGTTAAGAACTACATCAAATATTGTCAAGAAGAGAAGGAAGATCGACCTTATACTTCTCGATATATAGGTTCTTTAGTTTCTGATATGCATCGAAATATTTTGAAAGGTGGTATTTATATTTATCCGCAAACTTCAAAGCACAAAAATGGGAAACTGCGTTTGCTTTACGAATGCAATCCCATGGCTTTTATTGCAGAACAAGCCGGAGGAAAAGCGAGCGACGGGGTCAACAGAATTTTAGATATCGAACCGACTAAACTCCACCAACGCGTTCCTTTTTTCTGTGGAAATAAGGAGATGGTTGAAAAAGCGGAAGAGTTTATAGAAGAGGCTACGCAGTAAGTAGTTAATATATGTTGAAGTAAACATTTTTTCGTTAGTTTATTGCATTGATTAACTTATTGATTATTTTTTTTCAGAAAAGTGAGTAGTAATTCAAATCATAAAAAATTCAAGTATTACAAGCTACAAGATGACAAACAATAAAATTGTTTTGCGTGAAATAGATAACTCTTTTAAGAGCTATCAAGATATCATTTCATTATATGAACAGTATCAAGATAAAATGTTTGTCGATCTAAATATAGAATTATTAAAATGGTTTAGCGCCAATATGAGTGCTGCTTTAGGATCTGTATTAGATTTGCTTGAAAAAAAATCTTAATAATGTAAATTTTCAACATATCAGTCCCCGGACAGAAAATATTCTGGAGCGGAATGAGTTTTTATCTTATTTTGGAAAATCAAAAAGACAAGATTATAAACATACCACTATAAAATATTTAAAGTTAGAGCCTGAAGATGGGAAGTTTTTTAAAAACTATATCATCCAAGAGCTTTTGGCTCGAGAAGAATTGCCAACAATGTCTCAACCACTCAAAAATAAAATGATAGAGGCGATCTATGAGATTTTTGTTAACGCGCAGATGCACAGTAATTGTGAGTTTATATACACTTGTGGTCAGTTTTTTCCAAAGAAAAATAAAATCGAATTTACTATTGTCGATAATGGCATTGGTTTTAAAGAAAAAGTTAACCGAAGATTTGATACTCAGTTTTCAGCTTTACAAGCCATAAAATGGGCGGTGATAGATCGAAACACGACTAAAAAGATTCCGGGTGGTATAGGTTTAGCCCTTTTACATGAATTTGTTCAAAAAAATAGAGGAAAGATACAGATTATCAGTGCGGAGGGATATTATGAATATTCAGAAGCTAATATTATTTACAAAGAATTTAAGGGGGAATTTCCCGGAACTATCGTAAATTTACAGTTCAAGACGGATGACTCTTCCGATTATCTTTTAAAAAGTGAAGTAAATGATATAAACGATATATTTTAGTAATTATGAAAACAAGACAAATAAATATCGTAAATATAATTGGAGATAACTACGCTGTGGAGGCAGAGGAAGGTCAGAAGGTGTACAACCAAATAGTTGCTGCTATTGATAAAAACTTTAAAGTTAATCTTTCTTTCCTCAATATAGATATGGTTACTACTGCGTTTCTCAATTCAGCAGTTGGTCAATTATATGGTAATTATTCTGAAGAAAAAATTAGAAAACATTTTATGGTTTCTAATATGTCAGAATCTGGAAAAATTTCTTTAAAGCGAGTAGTAGAAACGGCTAAACTTCACTATAAAGATGCTGATGCCTTAAAAAGAAGCATCGAAGACATTTTAAATGAATGAGCAGTTATGACGCAGAGATTCAAATTAGCTGATGTAGCTGCATTACGAGAAAGACAAGTGTTTTTTGATGCCAATATTCTTATATACTTGTTTTGGCCAACCGGTCAACGGTTTTTTGAAGACAATTAAGCTTGAGTCTTCAATAACTTAAGAAAATCAGGGAATGAATTGTTTGTTAGTTTTTCTGTTATTTCAGAAGTTGTCAATCGAATCATAAGAATTGAACATGGAAAATATAAAGAAAACACAGGAAATAAAATAAGATTTAAACCTTATAGAAATTCTCCTGAGGGTGAAGAAGCTTTAAGTGATATTTATTTGATTTTTAGAGAAATGATTCTACCTCAATTTGAATTCATCCCCCAAGATTTTAATAAAGAAGATGTTGAAGATTTTCTTCATTATGATGAATTAGATTTTAACGATAAGGCAATTCAAAATATTTGTCAGCAAAATGATTTTGTTTTACTTACCAATGATATCGATTTTAGAGAATCAAACGTAGATATTATTTCAGGACATCCGGCTTATTTTAAATAATAAGCTCAAGTTAGCATCTTATTCAAACCGCTAATTTGCCCTCTTGTCTGCCTGGTTATCCGTTTATTTCATCTGTTATTACAACCGTAATTGCTTAAACACTCATTAATAATTTTCCCGAAATAGATGCGATTATCATAAATGACGAAATCGAATTTTTGGAATAGTCCATAGATTTTTTCTGTAGTAGAAAACCAAATAAAGAAGGATATGACCTTTGTGGAACAAAAACATTATGCGAATCATGAGGCGGGACGCTCAAGCCAGCGGAATATATGTGAAGGTATTTTAGAAACAATAAAGCAAACCTGACGGATTTTGCAAATTCGACATATTTAATAACTTTTGGTATTACACAAATTCAGCGCTTAGGCAAACTAATAGGGAAACTCTTCAAGGGCTTGAATCCCCTTGAAGAGTTGGCTTCATTTTGCTGGAAAGATTTCCTCTGCGTGAGGGATTGCAGCGGCATCCTTTTTTTTTAAAATCAAGCGGTTTTGAAATGAGAATTTTGTTTTCGGAGTTTACTTTTCACGAAGCTGAAGTGCTGTAAAAAAAAGATATAGCGGAAAGCCCGACCCCGGATTTTGAAATAGGAAACCCATTGCTAACTGTTGATTTAAATTGGAACGTATCGTTTAATTTTAAAGAAAAACCGGGGGCACGCCCAAATTATTATAAAAAAACCTCTTCTGATTTTGAGACAGTTCGTTGATAAGAGTACAGAACATAAATTCATGATGGGTATTCACTTTTTACTACTCTTCTTCAAACTTAGGTCTTCTCAATAGGTATAAATAATCTCCAAATGTCAACTGACCGCTCATAATTTTTATAGAACGATCGATCACTTCTTGAGAATCTTTAGAAGAGAATCCCAAGGCGACCGCATATTTTTTTAACAACGCTTCTTCCTTTGACGACATTTCACTATCTGAAAATATCAGTCGTAAAATATCATATAGGCGTTCTAAACGCTCCATATTAGTTGCCGGTGCATTGGTTGGAAACTTATTGGGATTTGCCATTGCCTCCTGGTATTGACTTTCACTAATATTGAGTTTCTGCGCAAATCGTTTGAGCAACACTTCTTCTTTTTGGGTAATTTCACCATCAACAGCGGCCAAATTAACCAACGAAGAAAAATGAGAAAAATTCCGCAAATGTGACCCGGCATCATACAATTCTGAAAATGACATAATTCAAGTTTAAAAAGGTGAAAATAGAAAAACCGTAACTATAAAAGTACACTTTTCAAAAGATTTTAGACGCGTGTCACTAAATTGTAAAAGCAACCAAATCTTTCTTAAAGATAACAATTTTCTGCATAAGTTGAAAGTTTTCTCTTTTTAGAAAATGAAGATCACAATGATTTCAATTTTTAAATACTTTTATAAATAGGAAAAACAATTTTTCCAAAAAAAGGAAATTTATAATACTTCTACAACTTGATTTAGAAATGTTATTCGATTTCCAATGCTATTTCCATTTGATATTGGGGGGCTCTTTATCTAAGAATTGATGTTTGCAATCTTCATAAACCTCAAAAAAACACGCTTTTAACCGTTTTGATTATTTTACAAAGCGGTTCTTTTAGCTATAAATTAACCGCTAATAACTCAAATTTGATTAAATTTGCGCTCTGTTAGAAAAAAGGCATTATGGCACAAAAATTTTCAGAATATAAAAAACTTGATTTACCTAAAGTAGCGGAAGAAATTTTAAGTTACTGGAAGGAAAATAATATTTTTGAAAAAAGTATTTCCACCCGCGAAGGCAAGGAACCTTTTATTTTTTTTGAAGGACCTCCTTCGGCAAATGGTTTACCCGGAATTCACCACGTGATGGCGCGGTCGATTAAAGATATTTTTTGTCGCTATAAAACACAAAAAGGATTTCAAGTAAGCCGGAAAGCCGGTTGGGACACTCACGGATTGCCCATAGAATTGGAAGTAGAAAAAGAATTAGGTATCACCAAAGAAGATATCGGCACAAAAATTTCCGTAGAAGATTATAATGCTGCTTGTAAAAAAGCAGTAATGCGCTATACCGATGTTTGGCAAGATTTAACCGAAAAAATGGGATTCTGGTTAGACATGAGTGATCCTTATATCACTTATACTTCAAAATATATGGAAAGTGTGTGGTATTTGCTTTCCAAGATATATGAGAAGGGATTGATGTATAAAGGATATACGATTCAACCCTATTCTCCAAAAGCGGGAACGGGATTAAGTTCGCATGAGCTCAATCAGCCGGGGACTTACCAGGATGTTACCGACACCACGGCAACCGCTCAATTTAAAGCCAAGCACGAAACCCTGCCGGAAAGTTTGAAAAAATATGATGAACTTTTCTTCCTCGCTTGGACCACTACTCCTTGGACTTTGCCTTCGAATACCGCGCTGGTTGTTGGAGAAAAAATCGATTATGTTGTTATAAAGACTTACAATCAGTACACTTTTAAACCGATAACTGTTGTTTTAGCCAAGGATTTGATTCAAGCTAATTTTGATAAGAAGTTTACAGAAACCAAAGATGAATCGGTTTTAAATGGTTATCAAAAAACGGACAAACATATTCCTTATAGGATTGTTCAGGATTTGAAAGGAAGCGAATTAGTCGGGATTAGATATGAACAACTATTGAAATATGCTTTGCCCTATAAAAATCCTGAAAATGCTTTTCGCATAATCTCAGCTGATTTTGTAACCACGGAAGACGGGACGGGCGTGGTTCATTCGGCGCCTACTTTTGGAGCTGATGATGCGCAATCTGCAAAAGAAGCTTCTCCGGAAATTCCCCCTTTATTGGTATTGGATGAAAATGATAATCCTGTTCCTTTAGTAGATTTACAAGGACGTTTTCGGCCGGAAATGGGAGAGCTTGCTGGAAAATATGTCAAAAATGAATATTACGATGAAGGCGAAGCTCCCGAAAGATCGGTTGATGTTGAAATCTCCATCAAATTAAAAGAAGAGAATCGCGCTTTTAATGTTCAGAGGTATGTGCACAGTTATCCCAATTGCTGGCGAACCGATAAACCAATTCTTTATTACCCTTTAGATTCTTGGTTTATAAAAGTTACTGAAGTACGAGATCGGATGCACGAATTGAATAAAAAAATCAACTGGAAACCCGCTTCTACAGGAAAAGGTCGTTTCGGAAACTGGCTGGCCAATGCTAATGACTGGAATTTGTCTCGCTCGAGATTTTGGGGAACTCCACTTCCTATCTGGCGAACACAAGATGGAAAAGAAGAAATTATGATCGGTTCGATCGCTCAGTTGAAAGAAGAAATGCAGAAAGCTGTGGAGGCCGGAGTGATGGATAAAGATATTTATGCCGATTTTGTGGTTGGTGATATGAGTGATGAGAACTACGATAAAGTCGATCTTCATAAAAACATTGTAGATGAGATTACTTTAGTTTCTTCTTCCGGGAAGCCGATGAAGCGAGAAACAGATTTAATCGATGTGTGGTTTGACTCCGGGTCTATGCCGACTGCACAATGGCATTATCCGCATGAAAACAAAGAAGAAGTAGAAAACGTCAAAAGAAAAGCTGATTTTATTGCTGAAGGAGTTGATCAAACACGAGGTTGGTTTTATACGCTTCACGCCATCGCTACTTTAGTATTTGATGATGTGGCATACAAAAACGTGATATCCAACGGATTGGTTTTAGACAAAAACGGGCAGAAAATGTCTAAGCGATTAGGCAATGCGGTTGATCCTTTTGAAACACTTTCAAAATATGGTTCAGATGCTACCAGATGGTATATGATTTCCAATGCCAATCCTTGGGATAATTTAAAATTCGACCTTTCAGGTTTACAAGATGTAAGTCGTAAGTTTTTTGGAACGCTTTATAACACTTATTCATTTTTTGCCTTGTATGCAAATATTGATGGTTTCACTTATGAGAAAGAGGAAATTTCATTGGAAAAACGCCCTGAGATTGATCGGTGGATCTTATCTGAATTAAATAGTTTAATCAAAAAAGCAGATGATTATTATGACGATTACGAACCGACCAAAGCGGCGCGAGCAATTTCCGATTTCACTCAAGAGCACCTGAGCAATTGGTATGTGCGTTTAAGTCGGCGTCGTTTCTGGAAAACTTCCAAACAAACAGAAGATAAAGTTTCTGCTTATCAAACCTTATATACTTGTTTGATGGCTATCACCAAATTGGCAGCTCCAATTGCGCCATTTTATATGGACAAGCTCTATCAGGACCTCAACAAGGTGACCAAAAAAGAAGAATGGGAAAGTGTACATTTATCGAATTTCCCAAATTCAAATAACGCTTTTATCGATAAGGTTTTAGAGCGAAGGATGGAAAAAGCACAAAGGATTTCCTCTCTTGCTCTGTCTTTGAGAAAAAAAGAAATGATAAAGGTTCGTCAGCCCTTAAAACGCATTATGATTCCGGTATTAGACGAAGAAGTTCGGGCAGACATCAATGCTGTCGCAGATTTGATCAAATCGGAAATCAATGTAAAAGAGGTAGAGTTGATCGATGACGCCTCGGGTATTTTAGTTAAAAAAATCAAACCGAATTTCAGAAAACTCGGTCCGCGTTTCGGCAAAGCGATGAAGCAGGCTTCGCAAGCAATCAGTGGTTTAACTGCTGATGATATAAGAAAAATTGAAGAAAAAGGTGAAATTGAGATCGCAGTTGGTGAATCGAAAGAAATTTTATATCTTGATGAAGTAGAAATCACTTCAGAAGATATTGAAGGTTGGCTGGTTGCGAGCAGTGGGAACCTCACCGTAGCATTAGACGTGGAATTAGATGAGGAATTAATCAGCGAAGGAATTGCACGCGAACTGGTCAATAGAATTCAAAATCTCCGTAAAGATTCGAATTTAGAAGTTACGGATAAGATTGATTTGAAGATTAAAAAAGATGGAATTGTAGAAGATGCTATCGATAAAAATTTAGCGTATATTAAGTCGGAAACATTATCGGAAAGCTTAGATTTGGTTGATAATTTAGACGAAGGAATAGCAATAGATTTCGATGATGTACAAACACAATTATCATTAACTAAACACAATTAAAATTTATTACTATGGAACAGAATGAAGCTACACTTAAAGAAAGATATTCTGACGAAGATTTAGCAGAATTCAAGGCACTGATTGAGAAGAAGATTAAAAGTGCCGAAAAACAATTAGAGCTGTATCAAAGCGTATATAAAAATGGAAGTTTCAATGGTACAGACGATACTGCACCTACTTTTAAATCTTACGACGATGGAAACAAAACGATGAGTCGTGAGGCTAACAGAAAATTGGCATTGCGTTTGGAGAAATTCATTCGTGATTTAAACAATGCATTGATTCGAATAGAGAATGAATCTTATGGAATTTGCCGTGAAACAGGTAAACTGATTGCTAAAGAACGTTTGCTTTTGGTACCACATGCTACGCTTAGTATCGAGGCCAAAAACAAACAGAAGTAAGTTTATAACACTGTTATTTATTACTTCGTGAAAGTATTAAGGCAAACAAACTCCCTTAATTTTTGGGTGTTTTTTTTATATAGATTTTATCCATTTAAAACTTTAATGATCCTATACTGTCCCAATTCACAAGAATCGGGACAGTTAATAAAATCTACTTAGCTTAATCTTAATGCCAAAGGGTGAACTATACCCAATTGTGAAAACACTTCTTATAAATTTCACAGATATTAAAATCAACCCTTTAAAATTGAGTACATTTGTGAAAACTTCTGAATGGGAAAACGGTTAGTCATCATTCCGACTTATAACGAAATTGAAAACATCGAAGAAATTATACGTGAAGTTTTTTCACAAGCTATTTCCTTTGATATTTTAGTGGTTGATGATAATTCCCCAGACAAGACTGCTGATAAAGTTTGTGCTTTACAATCAGAATTTCCCGAAGAGCTTTTTCTGGAAGTTCGTAAAAAGAAATCCGGATTAGGAACAGCTTATATCCACGGATTTAAGTGGGCTTTACAACGCAGTTACGAATATATATTTGAAATGGACGCTGATTTTTCTCACAATCCGAAAGACTTGGAACGGCTGTATAACGCTTGTTTGAAAGGAGCAGATTTGGCGATAGGCTCACGTTATTCCTCAGGTATTAATGTGATCAACTGGCCGATGGATCGCGTATTGCTTTCTTGGGTCGCCTCTAAATATGTCAAATTTATCACCGGCCTGAAGGTTCACGATGCAACTGCGGGATTTGTATGTTATAAAAGAGCTGTTTTAGAAAAAATAAATTTAGAAAAAATCCAATTTGTCGGGTATGCCTTTCAAATTGAAATGAAATTTAAGGCAAACCTATTGGGATTTGTAATTGAAGAAGTTCCTATTATTTTTACCAACCGTGTCAAAGGCACCTCCAAAATGAGTTCGGGAATATTCTCGGAAGCTTTTTTTGGCGTAATTAAAATGAAAGTTAAAAGTTTATTTACCAAGGATATATGAAGAAGTTACTTATCAAGAATGCCAAAATCGTCAATGAAGGAAAAGTATTCGAGGGCGAAGTTTATGTTGAAGGGGATACGATTGTTGAAGTTGCCAATATGATTAGTGCCAAAAGTCAAGATGTAAAAATCATCGATGCGGAAGGCAAATATTTACTCCCCGGCGTCATTGACGATCACGTACATTTTCGCGAACCGGGATTGACTTATAAAGAAGATATTTATCACGGTTCCAGAGCAGCTATAGCCGGAGGAATTACTTCTTTTATGGAAATGCCGAACACCTCCCCTTCTGCAACAAGCCTTGAGCTGTTAGAAGAAAAATTTGATCTGGCTGCGGAAAGTTCTTTGGCGAATTACTCTTTTATTTTTGGCGCGACTAACGATAACCTCGAAGAGATTAAAAAATTAGACCCGAAGAAAATTCCCGGTGTCAAATTATTTCTGGGGTGTTCTACAGGAAACTTATATGTAAGTGACCAAGAAAAGCTCAAAGCTATCTTTGAACAAAGTCCGGTGTTGCTGATGACGCATTGTGAGGATCAAGATATCATGGACGAAAACCTGCAAAAATATATCGATGAATTCGGAGATGATATCCCGATTAAATACCACCCGAAAATCAGAAGTGAGGAAGCTTGTTTTGTTTCTACTTCCAAAACAGTTGATTTAGCTAAAAAAACCGGGGCTCGTTTGCACGTCATGCACATTTCTACTGCCAAAGAAGTCGATTTATTCTCGAGCAAAAAACCTTTGGAAAAAAGAAAGATAACCGGAGAAGTTTGTGTGCATCATCTATGGTTTAACGATAAAGATTACGAAAAAAAGGGAACGTTGATCAAGTGGAATCCTTCAATCAAAACGGAAAAAGATCAGCAAGGTCTTCTCAAGGGATTGCTCGACGATAAATTAGAAATTATCGGTACCGACCACGCGCCACACACCAAAGAAGAGAAGGATCAAGTTTATACCAAGGCGCCAAGTGGTGGGCCATTAGTGCAACATTCTCTTCCGGCGATGTTGGAATTACATCATCAAGAAAAGATTTCATTAGAGAAGATTGTAGAAAAGATGTGCCACAATCCAGCTACACTTTTCCGCATCAGAAACCGTGGATTTATTCGCGAAGGTTATAAAGCAGATTTATGTCTGGTAGATTTGAATGCGCCTTGGACCGTTCAAGATGACAATATCTTTTATAAATGCGAATGGTCTCCTTTTAAAGGAACCACTTTCAAATCTCGTGTAACCCACACTTTTGTCAACGGACAATTGGTTTATAACAACTTCAAATTCCCGGAAAATACAGAAAGAAATGTTGAACGTTTAACTTTTGATTATTAATGTGGGTTTATAGATTCATATTGTTAAGTATAGTTGGTCTCTTTTTGAGTTGTCAAGACATTGAGGAAACGCCAAAACCCGACAATCTCATCCCGGAAGATAAAATGGTGGAGATTTTAGTGGATTTGGCTAAAGTTGATGCCGCCTTCAGTATAAGTTCAAAAGAATATAAAAAACGCGGAGTTGTAGGAAGAGAAATGATTCTGGAGAAATATGATATCGATAGCGTTCAACTTGTAAAAAGCAATGCTTACTATGCCGAGGATTTCAAAGTGAATCAACGTATTTATGAAGCGGTTCAAACCCGACTCCAAAGAGAAAATGACAGCCTCCGGGAATTAAACGATAAGTTGAAAGCGGAAGAAAAAGAAGCGCGGGGGAAGGAGTAATTTAATCTATGACAACCAGAGCTCACATAAAAACTCCTATAGGCACCGCCCTAATCAAAGGAAACCAATCGGGCATCTCCTCGCTCAGCTGGATTGAAGAAACTGAAATCTCAACAACACAAGAAATACCTGAGGAGTTGAAATATAGCGTGACTCAACTACAATCCTATTTCAAAGGAGATTTAAAAAAATTCAACCTCCCATTAAATCCAAAAGGAACTGATTTTCAAGAGCAAGTATGGCAAGCACTTTCGGAAATTCCGTATGGCAAAACGATTTCTTATCTGCAACTGGCTCAAAATATCGGAAATTCAAAAACTGTTCGTGCAGTTGCCGCTACCAACGGGAAAAATCCTTTACCGATTCTTATTCCTTGTCATCGTGTTATTGGCAGTGATGGAAGTCTCACCGGCTATTCAGGTGGACTCTGGCGAAAGAAATGGCTTTTAAAACATGAAGGTGCGCTTAAACAGACTTCTTTGTTTTAGAAGTGGGAATGTGAAAGGCTCCGTCATAGCTGAACAAGTTTCTGTCGCTGTTTCTCGTTCTCAAAACATCATACTTTAAACTCAAGTTTACTTGCTCTTAGTCTAATGATTTCTATGTATTTATTTTGTTCTTCTTTCGGTAGAAAACCTGATGGAATAAATTCAATCCATTTCGGAATAAGCTTTTGATATTTAGTGAAAATATTTTCTATCACCTTGTCGTTTAATCCTGTATTTTTCATAGCAGTTTCAAAATCTTTTTTATTGATTTTTTTCTTTTTCCCATTTAGATTTAAAGCCAATTCTTCGTTATCTTCAGGCATGACAATAGCAGCGTTTAACAGGTCATAAGCCGGACATAAATTGAAATCGTTTTTTAATTTGATTAATGAAAAGTTTTTGAGATGCATGTCATTATTCCCGGTAAGAAAACTAAACAAAACCAGTTCATAGAAATTGACGTTGTCCAATCCCGGATTGGCAGAATATCGATGAATAGCTTTACTAATTTGCTCATAAGAGCCTTTATATTTATGCTCCGTCAGTCGTTCCGTCAACTGGCACATATCTTCCATCGGAAATTTTTTATCTTTTTTCCTGTCTATCCTTTTAGTGATATAAGCCAACTCTCCCGATTCTAAATAAATCAAGCCGTGCTGCACTGTGTTTATTCCACTCAGTTCAGCCAAATGCATAGTTAGACTTTCATTTTCAGGAAGATGGGCGAAGTTTTTAGTTTGTGGCTTTAGAATATACTCTCCCCAAAAACCCACAATAGTAAAGCGTTCCGGCTGCTCGGCTTCCTTACTAAAACTAAGCGATAGCTTGGGCTGAACACCGGTAACTGTTTTTTGACTTTTAATAACTTCCCGAGCAAGTTCCGTGATTTCGTCTTGTGAAAAAGGTAAAACAGGAGGCTCTTCCCGACCAAAAAAAGTTTTGCTACAACTGGGATGATATCCTAATTTCCCGGCCGAAGTCTTTAAAACCTCAACTGAAAGTTTTTTATAACAAAACAGACACTTTGTTTTCATTTTTCCTCAATTATAGATACTGCTCCAATACAATCCCGACAGGTTTTTAAAAGGATTTCCATTCTATCTCGCGGGTCGAGTTTCCATGTTTTTTGAGTAATATCCAATAGCCAACCTTCGGGAATCAATCCATCAAAAAAGGGAAACAAAACTTTACTGTGATACGGTTCCTCTTTTAAAGGTAAAGTCAAACTCACCGACTCCGCATTTTTTTGTTTAAGATAAGCCGAGTCATATTGAAAATGAAATCCATTTTCATCTTCCCACAATACCCCTGCATAATACTCGTATATATAAACTTTAGCCGTTTTCATTTCGTTCTATAGGTGTGGGACCAAGTTCATGACCAAATAAAATCAAAACATCATTGACTTTATCCATTTGCAAACTTGGTTTTCCTTGTTCTAAATCGCGTACAAACCGCAGGCCTACGCCTGCTTTAAAGGACAAATCTTCTTGGGTCAAACCCAAAGTTTTCCTTCTTTCTTTTACGAACTCACTTAATTTGCTCATCTTAATTATACCTTATCGGGTATAAAGTTAATCATTTTAGCGGAATTATACCTCATCGGGTATAAAATTTTATTTTTTATTGGATTTATACCTTAACGGGTATAATTTGGAAGAATTCTGCTTATGGGTTTTGGATTGAGATAAAGAAGAATCATTTCTCTTTCTTGAAACCATTGGAACGCGGATAGTATTTAAAAAATTCAAGGTTATATTAAATCAAGGAAGCGAAAGGATGCTCCCAAAGCAGACGTGCTCAAGCATCAGCGAAAGGAGCTTCTGAAGTGGGCAGATGGAATGGGGAACGCGAGATCCTGAAACAAGTTACCACTTACGCATTTGCTCAACTTACTTATAATCAGTAAATTACATTTCATTATCATGTTGCCATAGATTGTCTTTTTTAATATTATTTAATTCAGTTTTTGTTGTGTCATTTTAAAAAACCTTGTTCGTAATCGCAAAAATTATCACTCAGTATAACAAAAGCAAATTTTAGAGAACTCTTCAAGGGGTTTGAAACCCTTGAAGAGTTTACAACGTACTTATCAAAAAAAAAACATCTATTACTACCACACGTCGTCCTTTATATGGTTATATAATTCAGTTTTGCTGTGTCATTTTAAAAAACCTTGTTTGCAATTGCAAAAGTTCTTACTCAGGATGAAAAGGTAAATGGGAAATTACGGTAATATCTAAAACAAAATTGCTGAATAAATTATTCTATTTTTGGATTACTTTGGAAATCCCTATCTTGTAGGCCAATCCTCTTGCTGATGACTATTCTTATTTACTTGCTTACCGGTTTATTAATTCTGATTATTCTTGGCCTTATTATTCTTTTACTCACCGGGAACCAGCATATTTTGAGAGGTATTCAAGTGGTTTATTTAAAGGGATATACCAGCACCTATATCAATGACTGGCCACAGTTTGACAACCGACTGATCAAAGCTGATGCTTCTCCTGAAAACAAAAATCACCAGTGGGAATTAGCCGAAGATTACAACCGTGTAAAACCTACCGAAAGTCTTCAAAACTTTCACGAAAAAATGGGAACGGTTGCTTTCCTGATTTTCAAAAACGATCAGATTTGGTATGAAGATTATGCCGAAGGGTATGGCACGGAATCGAAAACCAATTCTTTTTCGATGGCCAAAAGCATCACCACCGCTTTATTAGGGAAGGCTATCGAAGAAGGACATATCAAAAGTTTAGATCAAAAAGTAAGTGATTTTTTTGAAGAAATCCCTTCGGATTTAACTGTGGGCGATTTAGCCTCTATGGCTTCCGGCATGGACTGGAATGAAGATTATGACAATCCTTTTTCTTCTGTGGCACGCATTTATTTATTGAAGAATGTGCGAAAATATATGTTGTCTCAAACTTATAAGGAAACACCCGGAAAAAGCTTTGAATACAACAGCGGAAACACCCAACTCTTAGGAATGCTGATTGAAAAAGCTACCGGAAAACATTTAGCCGACTACTTGAGTGAACACTTTTGGAAACCCCTGGGCATGCAAGAAGACGCGCTATGGGAATTGGACAGTAATGAGAGCGCAATGGAAAAAGCGTATTGTTGTATTTCCAGCAATGCCAGAGATTTTGCGCGTTTTGGCAAACTTTTTAAAAACGGAGGAAAATGGAATGACAAACAACTGTTGAGTCCTGAATTTGTCGAAAAATGTATTCATCCGCGGTTTGAAGAAAGTCCGGAATACGGTTATGGGTTTTGGCTGAGTAATTATCGCAATAAAGACATTTTTGTGATGCAGGGAATTTTAGGTCAATATGTGATTACTATTCCCGAGGATGATTTGATGATTGTTCGTTTAGGACATAAACGAGGAGTCTATAGAAACAGCACAGCCTTCACCGAAGACTTTTTTACGTATATCGATGAAGCTTATGAAATGTTGGCCAAACAACCTGCAAAAACCGAATCGACTCTTTAGTAAGCTTCAATTACTTTGCGGAAAAACTCAATAATCCAACCCCAATCTTTGTAGTTTTTAGTGAAGTTTTCGAAATATTCTTAAAACCCATAAAATTTACTTGCCCCAAAAAATCTACCGAGTTGAAAAATAAATTTGTAACTTTCTGACCTAATCCCACCAATTATGTCTCTTAAAAAGTTACAACTTGAAAATATTCTGTTTTTAGATATTGAGACAGTTCCTGAAAATCGTTCTTATTCGGATTTGGAGGAAGAAACACAACTTTTATGGGAACAGAAAACAGCTTACAAACGAAAGGATGAATTCACCGCAGAAGAATATTACGGACACGCTGGTATTTGGGCTGAATTTGGAAAGATTATCTGCATTTCGGTTGGTTTTTTTAACCTTTCTCAAGGAGAAAGACAACTCCGCATAAAAACATATCACGGAGAAGAACCTCAACTGCTACAGGAATTCAAATCCCTGTTAGAAAATCATTTCAATAATCCTGACCATTTGCTCTGTGCGCACAATGGCAAGGAATTCGATTTTCCTTATATCGCCAGAAGAATGCTGATTCACAATATCGGTTTACCGAAACAACTAAATTTATTCGGCAAAAAACCTTGGGAGGTTCAACATCTGGACACTTTAGAATTATGGAAGTTCGGGGATTATAAACACTATACTTCTTTGCGTTTATTGACTCATATTTTAGGGATTCCTTCGCCTAAAGATGACATTGATGGCAGTCAAGTCGGACACGTATATTATGAAGAAAATGACATCGACCGAATTGTGCGGTATTGTGAAAAAGACGTTATTGCTTTGGCACAAATTATTTTAAAATTGCGACAAGAAGAATTGCTACAATCCTCGGAAATAATTTCGGTTTAAGTTCACGTATAAAATGACAAAAAAGTTACTTCAAGTTGACCAGCTCTCCATCGGTTTTAAAACAGCGCAAAATTTTCGCGAGATCATCCACGATATATCCTTCGAACTTTTTCCTGAGGAAATCCTGGGAATTGTTGGGGAATCCGGATCGGGAAAATCTGTTTCCGCGCTGGCGGTATTAGGCTTACTACCTAAAAATGCAAAAATCACTTCCGGAAAAGTAATATTTGAAGGAAAAGATTTATTGCAGTTTTCAGAGAAAGAATTACAACGTTTACGCGGACAGGGTATTTCGATGATTTTTCAGGAACCGATGAGCTCCTTAAATCCATCGATGCGTTGTGGGAAACAGGTTCAAGAAATTTTATTGGAACATACAGATTTATCTAAAAAAGAAGCGCAGGCGGCAGTGATCGAGTTGTTTAAACAAGTAAAACTACCTCGTCCGGAAGCGATCTATTCTTCTTATCCCCACGAAATCAGTGGCGGTCAAAAACAGCGTGTCATGATTGCGATGGCGATTGCCTGCAAACCAACAATATTGATTGCCGATGAACCGACAACCGCCTTAGATGTGACGGTTCAAAAAGAGATTTTGTTCCTGCTCAAAACGCTTCAACAAGAAACAGGAATGAGTATAATTTTTATTTCTCACGATTTGGCGCTGATTTCTGAAATCTCCGATAGAGTACTGGTGATGTATCGCGGGAAAATTGTGGAACAGAATGAAGTCAAAGAAATTTTTCATCATCCTCAAGAACAATACACCAAAGCTTTAATCGCTTCCCGACCACAAACCGATCAACGTTTAAAAAGATTGCCCACTATTAAAGATTTTGTGGAACAGTCGGTTGAAATAGAAGTAGAATCCTCGCAAGAAAGAGCAACTCGGCACCAAGAAATCTATGCAAAACCGCCGTTACTGGAAGTCGATAATGTGGAAAAAGAATTTATCTCTTCCGCCGGACTTTTTAAAAATCCTCACATTGTAAAAGCTGTTGATCAAGTCAGTTTTAAACTCTATGAAGGAGAAACTTTGGGCTTAGTTGGCGAATCGGGTTGTGGAAAATCTACTTTAGGAAATGTGATTCTGCAACTCACCCCCGCCACCGCCGGACAAGTTTTTTATAAAGGGAAAGATCTGACCAAACTTTCCAAATCCGAACTTCGCAACTTGCGAAAAGAAATACAACTTATATTTCAAGACCCGTTTTCTTCTTTAAATCCGCGTATTTCTGTGGGGAATGCCATTATGGAACCGATGAAGGTTCACGGTTTGTACAAATCGAAAGCAGAACGAAAACAAAAGGCACTGACCCTACTGAAGCAAGTTGGTTTAGAAGAAGCTCATTTTCATCGCTATCCGCATGAATTCAGTGGAGGTCAGCGTCAGCGGATCGGAATTGCCAGAACCATCGCCGTGGAACCCAAACTCATTATCTGCGACGAATCGGTTTCTGCCTTGGATATTTCGGTGCAAGCACAAGTGTTGAATCTTTTGAATAATTTAAAAGAAGAGTTCGGGTTTACCTATATTTTTATCTCCCACGATTTGGCCGTTGTTCGCTATATGGCCGATCAATTATTGGTGATGAATGAAGGTAAAATCGTTGAAAGCGGAGAAGCTGATCAACTCTATGAAAACCCACAAAAAGAGTACACCCAAAAACTCATTGCTGCGATTCCGAAAGGAATTTAAGACAAAATCATCTTAAATTAGAAAAAATGCTTAACTTGGCGTTTTTAAAACTCCTTTTTCACTTAACAAAGTGATTATTCAGGAAGAATTCGCTCTCCTCATTTTTTAAATATTAAGCATGTTATGGAAGGTTTTAAAACGACTAACCCGCAATCAACTTTAGCAAAAGATCTTACTTTACAGCAAAAAATTCGCCAATTAGCCAAAAAAAAGAACGCTTTGATTCTGGCTCATTATTATCAAACAGAAGACATTCAGCAAGTAGCTGATTTTGTTGGAGACAGCTTAGGATTGGCTAAAAAGGCCAGAGACGCAAATCACGATATTATCGTTTTTTCCGGGGTTAAATTTATGGCAGAAACCGCGAAAATATTGAATCCCACAAAAAAGGTTTTACTGCCGGATATGATGGCCGGTTGTTCTTTGGCGGATAATTGTCCTCCGGATAAGTTCAAGGATTTTATCGAAGCTCATCCCGATCATTACGTGATTACTTATGTTAATACTTCCGCAGAAATAAAGGCAATGAGTGATATGATCTGCACTTCTTCCAATGCAGAGGAAATCGTTGCTCAAGTGCCGGCAGATAAAAAGATAATTTTCGCGCCTGACGCCAATCTTGGAAAATATATCATGACGCAAACTAAAAGAGACATGGTTCTATGGGACGGAGTGTGTGTGGTGCACGAAGCTTTTTCAATCGACAAACTTCTTGAATTAATGAAAGAACATCCCGGAGCAAAGTTGATCGCTCATCCCGAATCCGAAGATCATATTCTAAGAATCGCTCATTTTGTGGGATCGACCGGGAAAATGATCAATCACGTCAAAGAGAGCAAAGACGACACTTTCATTGTTGCCACTGAAGCGGGTATTCTCTACAAAATGCAACAAGAAGCTCCGGATAAAAACTTGATTCCCGCTCCTGCTCACGAAGATAACACCTGTGCTTGCAGCGAATGTTCGTATATGAAAGTCAATACGCTGGAAAAACTTTATCAATGTCTTTTAGATGAAACCCCTTCGATAGAATTGGGAGAAGACTTGATTAAAAAAGCTACTATTCCTTTGAAGCGGATGTTTGAGTTGTCTTAGATGCAGGAAAAATCGGGATTTTGTAGAATAAACCCCAGCGGGGGTTATTTTGTTTGATAACAAATTTTGGACAATTGAAGAAAACGAAGTTTTGTAGAAATCCCAAAGAAACCCCAGAGGAGCGACACGATTATCGAAGAAACCCCAGCGGGGTTAGGTCATTTGATAATATTGAGAGAAAAACAAAACGAAAGTTTGTAGAAATCCCAAAGCCCCCCAGCGGGGTGAAATGATTATAGATTCAAGGCACACGAAAGGATCGACCACAACGGACAGATTCATACGCCAACAGGGAATTCAAGAAAAACAAGGTTTTCAAAGAAACCCCAGCGGGGTGAAATGATTATAGCTAAATCAACGTATAAATCCATCAAAAATCCCGTAGGGATGGCATTATTGATCCAATCGTATGAACAAGGTTACCACGAACATATTATGCCACCCCGCTGGGGTTATTTCCTTGATGAGCTATTATTTTTTTATAATCCTTTCACCCCTACGGGGTTAGGTCATTTGATAATATTGAGAGAAAAACAAAACGAAAGTTTGTAGAAATCCCAAAGCCCC
>DATGSA010000283.1:0-7492 GCA_035303085.1 Flavobacteriaceae bacterium | reverse complement strand
TGATTGTCAAGCAGGTAAGGTTCCTGCTGTTTTGAAGTAGGAAGTTTGCTCTGCTCCTTGATTATGATTGTTTCAAGAGGCAACATAACAGTTACAACCGCCCCTGAAATAACTAAACCTTCGGTTTATTTATTTCGTCCCTCCTTTTTTAAGGAGTGGAGCTTTGTTTTTGGGTTTAAATGACTGGATATCAAGGATAAACTCTTCTGCTCTGGTTCGTTTATTCTATTTTACTTGGTGAGGAAGCTTTTCTTTTTGTTTTAAAGGTGTTTTAATGAAAAAAGACAGACGAGAGGAGGTTAAGAAGAATTACTACAACATTCCATTCAAATTATCAAATGCGTAATCGTATAAATAATAAGTCCAACCAATCCACCGACTAAGGTTCCGTTAATTCTGATAAATTGTAAATCCTTGCCTACTTCCAACTCGAGTTTTTCACTGAGCTCTTTGCCCTCCCAGCTTTCTACGGTATTACTGATTAGGATTTCGATTTCTTTGCGATTTTTTAAAACCATGCGATAAGCAAAATGTTGAATCCAATGATTTAAACGAGATTCTAACTCTTTATCTTCTTGAAGGTTGTTAGACAATTTCTCTATATTTTTCCCAATATATTCTTTCAAGGTAGAATCTGGATTTTCCAATTGATTTTGAAGGATTTCTTTTATGGCTCGCCAAGCATCTTTGATGTAAGGGTTTAATTTTTCAGCTGTAATAAATTCATTTTTAAACTGATCAAATTTCTTGTCATACTTATCTGTATGTTCTAAATCTGAAGCCATATCAGATAAAGTATCCGTCAATTTTTCTCTAACAAAATGATGGGGATTCCTTTGAATTTCCTCAATAAATGAAACCAAACCACCAGTGATTTCGCGTGAAATTTTCTTTCCAGCCAGAAAAGCAATCAGCGGTCGATTGTTCTCGATCCTCTTTAAAATCAATTCCTCGTTCTCTTGAATATAAGTTTTGATTTGAGGAAGTAATGTTTCCAACAAATTAATGTGTTCCTCTTTGTCAACCACATATTGAATTCCAGATGCAGCTAAATCTTGATAATCGATATTCTGAAGTAATGTTGTTCCGTTTTTGGTCAAAAAATCTTCTACTTGTTCATCTTCCAATTCTGAAATGATTTTGTGAAGGAGATTAGCGATTTCGGTTTCTAATACTTGGCGGTTTTTTGGTTTGTTAATCCAATTGGTGAAGATTTTAACTACATCTAATCTTTCAATATAAGGTCTGATATTTTTTGGGTTCATAAAGTTATCATTGACAAACATGCCAAGATTTTTCCCTAAATCATTTTTCTTTCGTTCTATTAAATTGGTATGTGGAATCGGAATTCCCAGTGGGTGTTTAAATAGGGCAGTTACGGCAAACCAATCTGCTAAAGCCCCGACCATTCCCGCTTCAGCAAACGCCTCGACATAGCCCATCCAGTTTTGTGGATCGTGATGTTGAAAATAAATCATCACGACATAAATGATGGCCATTAAAAAGAAAAAACCGGAAGCTATGCTTTTGTGTTTTCTGAGTTGTTTTCTTTTCTGTAAAGACATAAGCCGGTTGATGAAAAATTATTTTATTAAAGATAAAAATATCAAGTTTAAAATACTTGTGTTATGAAATATCTGTTTGGAGTATATTGAGATTTTAAATTGAAGCTATAAAAGAGGGAAAAAGGCGAAATTTTCATTCCGCCTTTTTGAAATGAATTTATTTAGGGTCTTTGTGTTTTTCATACATGCTACCGAAATGGGATTCCAGAAACATATCCAATGGAATTTCTTCTTGTTTGATAAATCCTTCATTTTTCAGTCTGCCTTCCGAAACTAAATCTACAATTGCTGAAATGCTACAAGCGGTTGTCCAGCTGATTGCGCGCCATTCTTTTTTATCGATTGTGATTCTTCGGTAAGATTCACAAAACTCCTTTCGTTTTAATTGACCATCCAGCACACCTTCTACAGCGGCATAAATTAACACGATATCTTCATCGACCAAAGGTAGCGCATTATTGAGGATGTCTCTTGCTTTTTTGCGATCATTTTTTAACTGCAAATCATAAAGTAGCAATTTCATGCCATCCCTATGTCCGGGATATCGCATAGTTTTATAGTTCAAGGTATCGACTTTTCCTTCTAAAGTCTCGCACATTGTTCCCAATCCGCCGGAAGTTGAAAAAGCTTCATATTGCCGACCATTAATATTGATCGATTCCAAATCATCTAAAGAACTGACCAGTTTTCGCTCTCCATTATGAACAACTTCGGCGTCATTTAAATACTCATTAATAACCCCTTCGGCACTCCAAGTAAAACTGTATCCCAATTGTCCCATCGGATGTAAAGGCAATGCGCCAACGCGGAGTTTGACAGAACGAATTTCAGAAAACTGATTGTATAATCCGGCACCTAAAATTCCAATAAAACCCGGAGCCAGTCCACATTGCGGCGCTAAAACGGATTTGCTGTCTTTGGAGATTTTTCGAATAGCGTTTAAAGTTGGAACATCTTCGGTTAAATCAAAATAATGAACGCCCATTTCCGCTGCTAATTCTGCAATTTTTATATTGAGAAAGTATGGTAAACAAGAGACTACCGCTTGTTTATCTTCAAGTATCTCTCTCATGGTATCTTCATTGGAAACATCAGCTGCTAAAACTTCAAATTGAAATTCATCTCGAGGTCTACTTTGATCTACTCCAAAAACTTCATATTTTGAACTTAATAAAGTGGCTACCAAGCTGCCGACTTTTCCTAAACCTAAAACTGCTATTTTTTTAATCATAATTATCCTTTATTTTAATAGATTCGGAAGGTAAGACTTTTTATATTTATTTTCCATAAAATTCAACCATCAATGAAAATTTATACTGCTCAACAAATTGGCAAAGCTGATAAAGCAACCTTAAAAAGTCAAGATATAACTTCTCTTGAACTGATGGAACGCGCTGCTGTTTTGGCTTTTTCAACGCTAATCAAAAAATATAAAAACAAAACAGTTGGTTTTCAGGTGTTTTGTGGAATCGGTAATAATGGAGGTGATGGCTTGGTGATAGCGCGGAAAATTTTAGAATATGGTTATGAAGTAAAAGTATTTGTGGTGGAGTACAGCAAGTATTATTCTCCTGAATTTGAAACAAATCTCAATCGTATAAAAAATGAATATGATTTGAAGATCGATTTTTTAAATGAAAAGAGTAAAAAACCAGCTTTGAAGAAAGCCGATGTTTTAATCGATGCGATTTTCGGAATCGGTTTGAATCGTGCAATGCCAATTTGGGTACAGGATTTAGTCGAACAAATCAACGATTCTAAATGCGAGGTGATTGCCATAGATCTGCCTACAGGAATGTTGGCCAACTTACCCAAACTTCCCGATCAACCTATTATTCGCGCCTCAAAAACGTTGACTTTCCAAGCGCCGAAGCTCTCTTTTTATTTACCCGAAACCACTGAATATACAGGGAAAGTGAAAATTTTGGATATCGGATTGGATCAGGAGTTTTTAGAAGCTTTAAATTCGACTATACAAGTGATTGAGAAAAAGTTTTTAAAGTCTATTTACAAAAAAAGGCCTCAATTTTCTCATAAAGGAAGTTTTGGCCACGCATTGATCGTTGGCGGTAGTTATGGAATGATAGGAAGTATGGTTTTGGCAAGTAAAGCCGCTTTGCGCAGTGGTGCTGGAAAAGTAACAACTTTGATTCCAAAATGTGGGTATGAGATTTTACAGATTGCTGTGCCAGAAGCGATGACAATTACCGGTGAAAATGAACAATATCTCCAAAATTTAGAAAAGCTGGACTTTCAACCAAAAACGATTTGTTTTGGAATGGGAGCAGGAACCAAAAAAGAAACGGCTGATTTCTTTTTAGATTTGATGAAATCTACTGAAAACCCATTGGTTATCGATGCCGACGGATTAAATTTACTGAGTAAACACAAATTTTTACTGGAGTTTATTCCTAAAAATTCCGTTTTGACTCCACATCCTAAAGAATTAGAAAGATTAATAGGAAAGTGGGACAGCGATATTGAGAAAATTGATAAAACCCAAAATTTCGCAATAAAACATCAAGTGGTGATGTTGATAAAAGGAGCAAACACTTTGATCATCACCCCAGAACAAATTTTCATTAATACTACCGGAAATCCCGGAATGGCAACAGCGGGAAGCGGAGATGTGCTTTCCGGAGTAATTGCCGGATTGCTGGCGCAAAATTATTCCCCCGAAAATGCCGCAGTATTAGGCGTTTGGCTTCACGGAAAAGCAGGCGATTTATCGGTTAAGAAATCTGCTGAGGAAGCGCTGATTGCTGGAGATTTAATCGCTTATTTTGGGAAAGCATTTTCTATTTTAAAATAATTAGTCAGCGGATTTGAAAAGCTTTCCTTAAATCATTTTTATTTTTGAGTTGAATATACTTTAATCTCTTATTTTTGCAACAATTCGAATTTAATTGACTTTTGCTGTACTTTAAATTTAGCAAGAGAGAATTCGCAATCATTCAATACCCTTAAAAATATAATATGGCAGACAGACATTATATAAGCAGTGCAGTTTTTGATATAGACGTAATTGAGGAAATAGTTTTTTCCAATAAAAAATTAGCTTTGAGTGAAGAAGCTAAAATGAATATTAATAAATCCAGAAATTATTTAGATGAAAAATTGAATAACTCGGAAGCTCCTTTTTATGGAATAAATACCGGGTTTGGATCTTTACACAACGTCAAAATTTCTCGCGAAAAACTTTCTCAACTACAAAAAAACTTAGTCATGTCTCATGCAAGTGGTACAGGAGATAAAGTGTCAAAACCCATTATCAGACTGATGCTTTTGCTCAAGATAAAGTCTTTGAGTTATGGAAATAGCGGGATTACAGAAGAAGTAGTGTTGCGATTGATAGATTTTTATAACCAAGATATTCTTCCTGTGATTTATGAACAAGGGTCACTTGGTGCTTCGGGTGATTTGGCTCCGTTGGCGCATTTGAGTTTACCGCTTTTAGGAATGGGAGAGGTCTATTACAAAGAGGAGATTAGACCTGCTGCTGGAGTTTTGAAAGAAATGGCATGGGAACCTTTGGAACTTCGAAGTAAGGAAGGATTAGCCTTGTTAAATGGAACACAATTTATGAGTGCCCATGCGGTTTATGCTTTACAGAAAGCTTATAAGTTGAGCGAATTATCAGATTTAATTGCCGCAATTTCCGCCGATGCTTTTGATTGTAGTTTGGCACCATTTGACAGTTTGATTCATCAGATTCGTCCGCATAGAGGACAAGTAAAAACAGCAGCCAATATTTTTAATTATTTAAAGGATAGTCCAATAGCCAATCAACCTAAATATGAAGTGCAAGATCCGTATTCTTTTAGATGTATTCCACAAGTTCACGGCGCTTCAAAAGATACTTTAGCTCACGTTAATCAAGTGGTTAAAACCGAGATCAATAGTGTCACAGATAATCCTAATATTTTCCCGAAATACGATAAGATTATTTCCGGTGGAAATTTCCATGGGCAACCACTTGCCTTAGCGTTAGATTTCTTGGCGATTGCGATGGCAGAAATAGGAAATATTTCTGAGCGAAGAGTTTATAAACTGGTTTCTGGAAAAAGAAATTTACCCGAATTTTTGGTACATAACCCCGGATTGAATAATGGGTTTATGATTCCACAATATACTGCCGCCAGTATTGTCAGTCAGAATAAACAGTTGTGTACGCCTTCGAGTATCGATTCGATTACCTCTTCAAATGGTCAAGAAGATCACGTGAGTATGGGCGCCAATGCTGCGACGAAACTGATTAAAGTGATGGATAATTTGCAAACGATTTTGGCCATCGAATTGTTTAATGCTTCTCAAGCTTTGCATTTTAGAGAGCCGATGCAATCTTCGGATTTGATTATGAAAATTGTTGAAGATTTCCGTAAAGTTGTACCTATTATGACTAAAGATAAAATTATGGCGGAGGAGATTAGAAAAGCTAATACATTTATTGAAGAGTTGGATATGAAAACCTATCTGTAAAAGGTAGCATTTCTACTAAAAATTAAAAGCCGAGTACGCAACATACTCGGCTTTTTCATTTTTTACTATTAAAACTATTTTCCTACTTTTAAAATCAAATCAACTAATCTATTGCTATACCCGTATTCATTATCATACCAACCGATAAGCTTTACTAAATGACTATCGATTACAGAAGTCATATCTTCATCGAAAATACAAGAATAAGGACTGCCTAAAATATCTACAGAAACAATCGGATCCTCCATATATTGAATAATTCCTTTGAATTCTTTTTTAGCCGCTTGTTTAAACAGATTATTAATTTCTTCAATAGAAGTTTTCTTTTTTACATTGATGGTCATATCGGTCAGTGAACCGTTGGCTACAGGAACACGTATTCCACAACCACCGATGACTTCAGAGAGGTCCGGAAATATTTTGGTCAATGCTTTTGCTGCTCCGGTGGTAGTTGGAATAATAGATTGCGGAGCAGAGCGGGCTCTTCTAAAATCGCGATGAGGCTGATCGTGGAGATTTTGGTCAGAAGTGAAGGAGTGAATGGTAGAAATATAAGCTTGCTCAACTCCTAACGCATCGTGAACTATCTTGAGCATTGGTGCTGCATTGTTGGTGGTGCAGGAGGCATTGGAGACTATTCGATCATCGTTTTCCAAAATATCATCATTCACACCAAGTACCATTGTTTTGATACAATCGTCTTTCGGAGGAACCGAGAGTAAGACTTTATTCGCTCCGGACTTTAAATGTAGCTCAAGCTCTTTGCGAGTTTTGAATTTTCCGGTGCATTCTACTACTACATCAACTTCATAATCTTTCCAAGGAATTTCCTCAATGGCTTTGTGGTGAATCATTGGAAAATGTTTTCCACCGACAATAATAGACCCTTCATCTGAAGAAACTTCTTCTTTCAAAACGCCATGAACGCTGTCATATTTAAGGAGATGTGCCATCATCTTAGCATCGGCAAGTTCATTGATAACGACCACTTCAATTTGTGAATGGTCTAATAAAAGTCGAAAAAGACTGCGTCCAATTCGGCCAAATCCATTGATAGCAACTTTGATTTGTTTTGGCATTGTCTAATAGGTTGTTTTGGGAAAAGTATAAGGTGAATTTGCACAGAGAAGATAAGAAGTAACGATTATCTGCAACTAAATAAAAATGCCAATAAGAGGATTAGTCTTTTGGCATTTAAGAGGACAAAATTTTATGATATGTTTTTTTGAACCCTTGATAAGAAATAATATTAGGAAGCTTTTTTGTGGTCTATCGCCTTATCTTCATTTCCACAGTTGGAAGGCATATTACCACAAAAATCGCAAGGTTCTCCTTCTTCATTCAAATAGGGACTTTGGCTTGCACAAGTTCCTCCAAATTCTCCACCTTTTTTAGCCCAAATTTTAATCGCTATTCCGGCTACACAAAGTGCTACAAGTCCTAAGGTC
>DATGSA010000282.1:0-4971 GCA_035303085.1 Flavobacteriaceae bacterium | reverse complement strand
TATAACGGGTAGTTTTCCGGGACGTACACTTCAAAAGGTTCATAATACAATACACGCTCCATCAGTTTGTCATTTTCCAATGGAGTGGCTGCAATTCCGACATCTATATGGCCTTCTTCTAATTGTTCGATTAAATTACTGGTACTCAGCTCCTCTATCTTTAAATTTAATTTGGGATATTTCTTAATGAAGTTATTTAAAAACATCGGTAACAAGGTGGACATTATTGTTGGAATTACGCCAATAATAAATTCACCCCCGACAAATCCTTTTTGCTGATCGATGATGTCGTGAATCCGTTCGCTTTCATCGACAATATTTCGCGCTTGTTCCACTATCTTTTTCCCAACTTCTGTCAGTGCAATTGGTTTTTGATCTCTGTCGAATATCTTCACGCCCAATTCTTCTTCTAACTTTTGAATTTGCATACTCAAAGTAGGCTGAGTGACGTGTACTTTTTTAGCTGCTCTGGTAAAATTCTGATGCTCAGCCACAGCCAATACATAATGGAGTTGAGTAATTGTCATATATAGTTTTAATGATAAAAGTTCTTCGTGATAATTTCCATGAGAAAAATTATTGTTTTAAAAATAGGACAATTATTTCCAAAACGATCAATCCAAGATAGATTCTTTAAAAAGTTGGAATCGGCTTTCTCCAAAATTATGTTATCACAATAGTTTTACTTAAAAAACCGCTCTAAACCTTGATGATTCCTTAGTTTAATATCGAAGATTTACTCCTCTTCATCTACTTCCTCTTCCGGAAATACATCTTCAATAATTTTCAGTGCAGCTTCTTGTTGACTTTGCAACACCAACAAACGCGACTGTCCGGGAGTGGTGCTTCCCGAGCCACCTAACACCGCATCGCCTGACTCTGTTCTCACCCAAGAGTCGATATCTTTTTCGGCAAAAATATTTTGTAAATACTGGATATTCACATCATATCCCGAATAAACCGGTACATATTTGTCTTCAGTTGTCATACTTTTAATTTTAGTTCTAAAATACGCTAATATTTTTAATTAAATAGAGAAAAACGGATTAGTTTCATGGCGGAGTAGGCGAATTTTATTTTGACATGTCATTCTGAGTGATAATTTTTGCGATTGCAAACAAGGCTTTTGAAAATGACACAGAAAAAGCTGAACTTTATAGCATTAAAAAGCAACCTCAGGATGACAAGGTCGATTGAAAATCGTTTACCTGATAATTTGCAAATTCACAAATGCGTTGATTCGCCCAATCGCACCCTCGCCCAATCGCAGATCGCTCACTCGTAAAATCAGGCATTAATAAACTTACTTTTCCATACTGCACCGCTGAAGTTTTTTCCTTTTTTGATCATAAAAAACAGCATAAATCCACCAAACCATTGTGCCATAATAAAAGCAAAGAACAGAAATTTCGGCGGAGTTAATGGACCATTGGTAAATCGTTCGGGAACCAGTGCTACAAAAATCAGGCTGATAAGGAAGATAAAAACAGCCATATTTCCCAACCCTCGGTAAGGCCACACGCGGATTTTCCTGAACATACTCAAATCATTTCCCCATTTGTGAATCAAATAGTAGTATCCATTTCCAATAGGTGCAAAAAGCAAGGGATCATCTGCATTTTTTAGTCTAAAAGCTTTGGCAGGAGCCAAAATTCTAAACTGATTCAGCGTGGTTTTATGTTCTTTTTGAAGTTGTTTAATCTTACTGATAGCTTCATAAGGCAATTCATCTTTAAACAATCGACTTTCGAGAAAACGCAATCGATAAATTATGCAAATTCGTTTAATTTGATCCTCATGAAATATATTTTCAGTGGCCAATAAATCCAAATCAAACTGATTGGAATCTGAACCAATCTCACCGTGAATAATTTCCTGTAATATCTCCTGATCTTTTGCATCATCTTCTTGTAAGAGGTCCTTGATATCTTGAAGAAGTTCCTCTCCAGAAGTAAATTTATCGCGCTGTTGACGTAATTTAACTTTGAGATCTATTTTCTTCATCACATTGGAATTAAAGGTTTTAGCTAAGATAAATAAATTTCAGAATACTTATTTGGCCTAATTTCACTTTAACAATTGATTTTTTGTTTTTCATTCTTTGGTCGTCGCTTTTTGGTGGTTAGCCGGTTAGTTGGATTTACGAGAGTTGACCTCCGTCGGAGTTCTGAAGGTAGGAGATGTGGAGCCTCAAACTGCACTGCCCTTATATGGGGTTCCGTTGGAATTCTTTGGGCATTGCAGTGAATTGAAATAAGGATTAAGGACGAGGATAAATGAAAATGGCAGCCATTTTGAGAGATCAGATCCTGAATTCTCCTCACAGCGTTACCCCCTAAGTCCCTATTTCGACATTGCTCAATACCAGCGCCTAAAAGGGGCTTTTTGTCGGTTACTTTAAAAGTAAACGTTTCCCTCACTTTTGCTCTTATCTTTTCTTTTGTAGGGCGAACTTCCTTGGGGGCTTTTTGGTTAACCAGAAGAAACGACTTTGAGAGATGAAATCCTAACCAACCTTCTCCCTATCGCCAGAATTTTACAGGATGACAAGGTAGGGTGGAAATCAGCCATTTAACTAGTTTTGATAGTGAATTTTATATGGAACGCGGTCTTGTCCTGCTTTGGAGGATGACACAGAGCTTAATTATCCTTCACCCCAATCCACTAAACAACTAAACCAGTGATCATCGCGAGCCTAAACAACTAAAACAAACCAAAACAGTTCGGTATTTTGGTAGTGAATTTTTCTTTAACCAACCGTTTCCTTTGCTTTTCCCCGTCCCTGCTCCCCAGGCGCAGACGGTCCTCCCGAGGCGGACACAGTCCTCCCGAGGCGGACACGGTAAAGGGTGGCAAAGGAAACTACTTTTATTTATTTTCTAACCAACTGAACAAATCGCCCGTTCGCAATTCGCCTCATCGCGCCCTCACAAATCGCAATTCGCGCACTCGCAGACCGCGTCTTCACAAACCACTCTTCTTTTGCAAAACCCTAAGATCATCTCAACTCCGCTCCGAGTTGATTTTCGAATCTGGTACGCAGCTTTTTCATAATCTTGTCGACGCGGTTATCGGTTAGGGTTTTTTGTTGATCGGAGAAAATGAAACTCACCGCATAACTTTTCTTTCCTTCCGGGAGCGTTTTTCCTTCATAGACATCAAATAGACCTACTTTTCTTAGAATATTTTTTTCGGTAGCAAATGCAATTTCCTCGATTTGTGCAAAGCTGATTTCCGTATCCAACAATAAGGCAAAATCCCTTCTGACAATGGGGAATTTATTAATTGGCTTCAGTGTCATTTTTGGACGAGAAGCGATTAATTCCAATACCTCATCCCAATAAATATCGGCAAAGAGCACTTCTTGATCGACGTCGTATTGTTTGCAAATCTTACTTTTTAAAACTCCGAAATACCCCAAGCTTTTTTCTTTGAGAAACATTTCCAAACTTTCAGAAAACAATTCGCCTTGCAACGGTTTATAGGTAACATCAAGTCCGAGACGCTCAAAAAGTGCGGTGAGTATTCCCTTGGTATAAAAAATTTCACTTTTATTATCTGCAGCGTTCCAGTTTTCATCCTCCTGTTGTCCGGTTAAAAACAAACACAAATGTTTTCTTTCTTTATAAGTGTCTTCTATTTTGTGATAGGTTTTTCCAAACTCGAAAAACTTCAAATCTTCTTTTTGGCGATTGATATTAAAGGCTAAACTCTCCAGTCCACCCACCACAAGCGATTGTCGCATACTTTCCAACTCATGGCTGAGTGGATTTATAAGATCAATAGTATTTTCCTTTTCATATACTTCGGGAAAAATGTGATCGGTTTCGATAAGGGAGTTATTCATAATTTCATAAAATCCCTGAGCGATCAATTGATTGGCTACTACATTTTGCACATTATGATCGTCGTGTTTATTGTTTAGGGCAATGGTGGCATTGATTTTCTTTCCGATATCGACTTGATTATATCCATATACCCTAAGAATTTCTTCTATCACATCGATTTCCCTCTTTACATCCGCTCGAAAAGGCGGGATTTCAAGTCCCATTCCACTTTCGGTTATGTTTTTCACTTTAATCTTCAGGGAGGCCAGAATAGTTTTTAAATCATTGTGATCTATTTTTTGTCCTACTAATTGATGAATCTTTTCATATCTTAAAAACACTCCAAAATCTTGGATTTTTTTGGGATAGAAATCATTAATATCGCTCGACACTCTTCCTCCGGCTAATTCTTGGATAATAGTCACCAAATATTTCAGAGCGAAATCGCAAAGGGTAGGATCTATTCCGCGTTCAAATCGGAAGGAAGCGTCGGTATTTAGTCCGTGGCGTTTAGCTGTTTTACGAATACTGACCGGATCGAAATAAGCGCTTTCCAAGAAAATATTTGTTGTAATATCGGTTACTCCGGAAGATTTCCCTCCATAGACACCAGCAATACAAAGCGGTTTTTTCTCATCGCAGATCATCAAATCTTCCGCACCGAGTTTTCGCTCTACGCCGTCTAAAGTTTCAAAAACGGTTCCCTCCTCCACCGTTTTTACCGTAATTTTTTGGCCACTAATACGATCGGCATCAAAAGCGTGAAAAGGTTGTCCTAAAGCATGCATCACATAGTTAGTAGCGTCAACAATGTTATTGCGCGTACCCACGCCAATAGCTGTCAGGCGATTTTTCAACCACATCGGCGATTCTTTCACCTCCACATCTGTTAGGGTAATGCCACAATATCGCGGGGCTTTTTCTGTGTCCTCCACCAAAATAGGAATATGACGTGTATGATCATCAATTCTAAATTTGCTGGTAGATGGTAGTTGCAAAGCTTTATTGATTCCTTGTCTATACAATCCGGCATACAAATCTCGTGCTACCCCATAATGACTCATCGCATCTGAGCGGTTGGGGGTCAATCCAATTTCAAAAACCTGATCGTTGAATACTTCATATATTTCCGATAAAGGAGTGC
>DATGSA010000281.1:0-6083 GCA_035303085.1 Flavobacteriaceae bacterium | reverse complement strand
GAAAATATGCTTTAGCGTATGCCGATGCCGATGAATTTCCAACAGTTATGGAAATTGAAGATGCCCAAACGACAAAAATGACTGCTGACGTGTTGGCAACAGCAATCGAAAAAACTATTTTTGCTACGGGTAATGACGATTTAAGGCCGATGATGTGTGGTGTTTTATTTCAGTTTTCTGCAGACAACTTAACTTTTGTTGCCACTGATGCGCATAAATTAGTGAAATACAGTCGAACTGACCTCAATTCGACAGCAGAAGCTGAGTTTATCATGCCGAAAAAACCATTGAATATTTTAAAAAACATTTTAGCCGGAAGTGAAGAGGATATTCAAATCGATTACGATGACAGCAATGCTAAGTTCACTTTTGAAGATATGGTGCTAACTTGTCGATTAATAGATGGTAAATATCCTAATTACGACGCAGTTATCCCAAAGGAAAACCCCAATGTGTTGAATATCGATCGTCAACAATTTTTAAATTCGGTTCGAAGAGTTTCAATATTTTCAAATAAAACAACGCACCAAATCAAATTGTCTTTGGCGGGATCTGAACTCAATATTTCGGCTGAAGATTTGGATTTCAGTAATAAAGCGGAGGAACGCCTTTCTTGTAACTATTCAGGAGATGATTTAAACATAGGATTTAACTCTCGCTTCCTAACTGAAATGTTGAACAATCTTAATGCCGATAATGTTCAGCTTGAAATGAGCTTGCCCAATCGAGCGGGAATTCTAACGCCGACAGACGGACTTGAAGAAGGCGAAAGTGTCTTGATGCTCGTGATGCCTGTGATGTTGAATAATTAATCACTTCAATGAAAATAAAAACCATCATTTGACTATAAAAATGGTGGTTTTTTTTATATGTTATTTCCTACTCTACAATCAGCTTTTTTATAATTGTTTTATTTGCCGTCTTTAACTTTACAAAATAAAGTCCTGATGCGTATTCACCTATGGAAACCCAAGACTGAAATGGCGTTGCTCTCATAAGACGTCCTTGAACATTATAAATTTCTATCTGCTCTATAAATCTTTCAGATTCAATATTAATAATTGATTGAGCCGGATTTGGATAAATCACTATTCCGGTTTCTTCAAAATCTTCCACTCCCATAATTGAGGTATTATTTTTTGAAATTATTTCCGTGTCCGGATCTATTTGAATTTCTTGAACAGTGAATTCCGGACTCAAATTAAAAGCTTGATTATTTTCTGTATGATTCACTAAAACATTTAAACTTTCCCCAGAATTCCCAATAAGAAGAAGGGGCACTTCCCCCTCAAAAAAGCTTACCGATTCAGGCATACTTGTTTCTTGAGATAAGTTGAGGTTTACTTGTCCGCTTGATTCTTGATTCCATTCTAAATAATATTGCGGATATCCTTCCCCATAAATCCAATCTGCAAAAAATTGATTTAAATCGAGTTCTGATTGTGCTTCAAACACCTCTTTTAAATCTTCCGTATCGGCAAATCCATATGCATAATCAGGATGATTCAAATAGTTTTGTGCGGCTTGAAAAAAGTCTTCATCTCCCAGGTTTCGTCTTAACATATGCAAAACCATCGCTCCTTTATTATAGGAGAGTCGGCTACTAAATATCCTGCTGATATTGTCGAGTTGTTCCTCCGGCACAAAAACAGATCCGCCGGGTTGACTGGTTATACTGTTTACTAAGTTTTGACGCCAATTTTTAAAACTGCCTTCTTCATTGAAATTTTCAGTAATCAACCCGTACATAAAATTCGCAAAACCTTCGTTTAACCAAATATTTTGCCATCCGGCACAAGTCACTTTATTTCCAAACCACTGATGCGCGAGTTCATGTGCTATGAGTTCTTGTCCGAAAGATCCCATAAAAGAAACCGTAGTATGTTCCATTCCGCCACCCCAACCAAACTGACAATGTCCGTATTTCTCGTCGGCAAACGGATATTCTCCAAATTTCTCCGCAAAAAAATTAATCATTTGAGGAGTTTGAGCAATTTTGGATTGCACATCGGTCAAATCTTCGGGATAGATATAATTTACGATTTCAAAAGGATTGCCATTATTATCAACCTGATTTGTATAAATGGTATAATTACTTACCGCAATAGCCACAAGATAAGCCGGGATAGGATAACGATGGCGAAAATGGGTCGTTTTAAAATCTCCTTCTACTTCTTGTGAAATCTCTATTCCATTGGATACCCCCACATTTTCTTCTCCATTTGAATTGAGTTTTGGAAAAGTAAGATAAACATCAATACTATCTATTTTATCTGTCAAATCTTGTTTTGTCGGCCACCAATATTTTGCACCATAAGGTTCTGAAAGCGTCCAAATAATTTCATTGCCATTGTGATAGTCTTGTTCAAAATATCCAAACCCCGCACTTTCAGGTGCTCCTGAATAGGAAATGGTCAGCGAGTCCAACACCGTTTCAGGTTGAATTTCCGGCAACTCAACAATCAAATTATCTCCTTGTTGGACGTAACTCAATTGATTGCCCCGCTGATTAATTTCTAATACCTCCATATTATTTTTAAGATCAAAAACAATTTCCGTAAGATCTTCTTCAGCTTGAAAATAAGTGGTTACTTCTCCTTGAATAAAAGCTTCCGTCGGATCAACTTCAAACTCCATTCGACTGTAAACCAAGTCATAATTTTGAGTTTGCGGATTGGCTGTGAAATCCGTTATACGATTGTGAGCTCTTGCTTCCATATCTGGGATATTATATTGTGAAAAACACAGCAATGGAAAAAACATCAAAAAAACAAGTAGTTTAGTTTTCATCAAAATAGGTTTTTATTGAAAATAGGGTAATATCAGAAAAAATCGACTTTAAAATTAATCTTTTTTTATTTCAATTTAAAAACTAATTGCACTCCAACAGATTGGTCTAATTATAAAGTTTGCTTAAATCACAGAAAAAATACACTTAGGAACGTTATCTTCAGTACTCTAAAAATTGGAAATATTCTTTAACCCCCTTTTAGCATGAAAAATTTAATCCTTTTACTATTAATGATTACAATATCCAGTTGTGCTCAAGATAAATCTAAAGCAAAAGAACAACCGCTTCAAGCTTCAATTTCTCAAGAGGGCTACAAAACAGCATATTTCGCCAGTGGTTGTTTTTGGTGTTCTGAATCGATATATGAAAGTGTAATGGGAGTTGTAAAAGTAGTTTCGGGATACTCGGGAGGTGAAGGAAAAAACCCAACTTATAAGAATTATATCCGAAAAGGTCATGCAGAAGCGATAGCAGTTACTTATGATCCAAAAGTCATCGATTTTGAAAGTTTATTAGATGTTTATTTCGCCTCACAAAATGTCACTCAACAAAATGGCCAGGGTCCGGATTTAGGCCCGGGTTATAGGTCTATCATTTTTTACCAGCGTGCAAAGGAAAAAGCAGCGATAGAAAATAAGATTGCAGAAATTCAAGGAAATTATACTAAACCGATAGCCGCTGAGGTAAAAGAATTTGATAAGTTTTGGAAAGCCGAGGATTATCATCAAAATTACAAAGATAAAAACCCAAATAATCCTTATATCAGGAATGTTTCTTTGCCACGTTTAAACAATTTTAAAGATAAACTTCCTGAAGTTTTAAAGGAGAATAATTAATCTGCAAATACTTACATTAAAGCGATGTAAGTTCTTTTCTTTCTGCATCCAATTTAAGGAAAACAAAAATCAAAATAGTAAAACCCCATAAAGAAGAACCTCCATAACTGAGGAAGGGCAAAGGAATTCCAACTGTTGGCATGATTCCGATTACCATGCCCAAATTAACCATAAAATGAATAAAAAGAATTCCTGCCACGCTGTAACCATATACTCTCGAGAAAACTGATCTTTGTCTTTCTGCAAGAAAAATTATTCGAGCTATCAGCAAAACAAATAAGACGACTACCCCTGCGCTTCCGACAAACCCCCACTCTTCTCCAACAGTACTAAAAATATAATCGGTATGTTGTTCCGGTACAAAACTCCCTTTGGTTTGTGTGCCTTCTGTCCAACCTTTTCCTGTCCAACCACCACTACCGATAGCGACAATGCTTTGATGAGTATTATAACCAATTCCTTTTAAGTCTAAGTTTTTACCTAAAAGCACATCAAATCGATCACGATGATGTTGTTGAAAAACATTTTCAAAAATGTAGGTTACAGAAAAAGACAATAAAATAGCAGCTACTGCGAGTAAAATATATTTTGCAAAATGTTTTCTTTCTTTTTTAAGGAACAAAACCGATCCTAAAATGAGAATCACTCCGGCAGTCACCCAAAGTGATCCATAAAGCAATGTACTGACAAACACCACAATGACAGCAAATCCGAGAAACAAATACACTCCCGACAACCCTTCTCTATACAGTGGGAAAATAAATGCTGCATAAATTAATGCACTCCCGGGATCGGGTTGTCCTAAAATTAAGACTGCCGGAATCAGGATAATCACAAAAGCATATATTTTATACTTAAACACGGTCAGATCCACTTGAATATCACTTAGATAATTTGCTAAAGCCAACGCAGTAGAAGCTTTGACAAATTCTGCCGGTTGAATGCTAAAGCTGCCAAAAGAATACCAGGCGGTTTGTCCAGAAATCGTTTTTCCAAAAATAAAAAGCCCTACCAAAGAAAGTAATGAAATCAAGTAGATCAAACTGGAAAAACGTTGATAAAACTTCGCTTCAATCATCATAATAAGAATGATTAAGACCAAGCTCAATCCGATCCACACCGCTTGTTTGGTGTATATTTCATTAAAATCAAACCCGTGAAAACTCCCTGTTTCCCCCAAAGAAGCAGAAAAAATATTCATCCACCCAAATACAACTAAGACAATAAAAACCAATATGGTTATCCAATCCGGGAATTCTTGAGTTCTGTTCATTTACTGATTAATTTCGAAATCGGTTCCACTATATTCTTTAGCATATTCCTCTTCTAATCCATTTTCCAAGATCCACTTTTCCAAATCTTCGCGGTCAATAGTTCCTTTGAGATATTTGTTGATCATCAAACTTGCGATTCTCGCTCCGTATCTCGATCCCCATCGTCCATTTTCAACAAACACAGCTATGGCGATTTGCGGATCGTCTTTTGGAGCGAAAGCAATAAATATAGAATGATCGGTAAGCTGAACTCTTTTCCCGTCTATTCTGGTATAATTTTCGGCCGTACCTGTTTTTCCACAAATTTCGATACCCGGAATTTGTGAACCACGAGCAGTACCGTGTTTATACACATTATGCATTCCTTCTACAATCGGTTCGAAATTTTCTTTATCGACTTTTGAATAGTGTTTTTTGGTAAACTTCTCATCAATAGAACCTTGTCCTTCTACATCTTTTAAAACATGGGGGGTGTAATACCAGCCTCGGTTAGCAATAACCGCAGTCATATTGGCCAGCTGTATCGGCGTTGTCAATATTTCTCCTTGACCGATTGCATTGGAAAGCGTATAAGTTGCTGACCATCTAAAAGTAGGATAATTATAAGCTCTATTGTAATATTCTCCTGTTGGAATAAACCCTTTTCTTCCGGTTGGCAAATCATAACCCAAGAAGTCTCCTAATCCGAAACTGGCTAAATATTCATTCCACGCGTTCATTCCTTCCTGCGGAGTTTTATAATTCTCTAAAGTCCACCAGTAGGATTTTGCGAAAAAAGTATTGCAAGATTGCGCTATAGCCGGAACAATTGACAAAGATGACCGATGTGGATGACATTTCATATGTCCGTGTCTTCCATAATAGAATCCATTATGACAGGGGATTGTTTTGGTTTTATCGATTACACCTTCCTGCAAAGCAATGGCACCGGTGATTCCCTTAAAAGTAGAGCCCGGCGGATAAGTAGCCAGCAAGCTTCTATCAAAAAGTGGTTTATTAATAGTATCATACCACAATCGCGTAAAATTTTTTGAACGCTCTCTTCCGACTAACAGACTCGGGTCATAACTCGGTGCTGTTATCAAGCTTAATATTTCACCGGTCGCAGGTTCTATTGCTACAATTCCCCCGCGTTTTTCCTGCATAAGCATTTCGCCGTATTCCTGTAATTCCAAATCTAAG
>DATGSA010000280.1:0-6562 GCA_035303085.1 Flavobacteriaceae bacterium | reverse complement strand
TAACAGTTACAACCACCCCTGAAATAACTAAACCTGCGGTTTATTTATTTCGTCCCCTCCTTTTTTAAGGAGGGGAGCTTATTTGTGGGTTTTAAGTAGCTGGAAATCAAGGATAAACCCTTCATTTTATTATGTTTAATTCATTTTGATTTTCTTAGAAAGAAGTTTGTCTTTCACTATTAAAATTCTATAAATCAACAAACAAAAGCTCCTTCCCTTTTCAAGGAAAGGACAGCTTGATAATCAAACTTGTTTGATTGTAAAGCAGGTAAGGTTCCTGCTGTTTTGAAACAGGAAGTTTGCTCTGCTCCTTGATTATGACTGTTTCAAGAAAACAACATAACAGTTACAACCACCCCGGAAATAACTAAACCTGCGGTTTATTTATTTCGTCCCCTCCTTTTTTAAGGAGGGGAGCTTGTTTGTGGGTTTTAAAAAGCTGGAAATCAAGGGTAAACTCTTCTTTCTATTATGGTTAATTTTTTTTAGAAAGAAAATTTGTTCAGGATCTGGTGAAACACTTTTCCAAAATGATCGAATTTGCGGCAATCAAGATATGAATAGCGCTTCGCGAGATTCTGATTCGCCTCAGGTGAACAGCATGACAAGTTCAAGGGTAAATTTTAGAGACAGCTATCTCAATTCCGCTGAAGCTGCGGTCACATTATAACCGGAATCTACGGTTTCTAAAACCTCCACATCGACAAATACTCTTTTGTATTCCCCGAATTCCTTTTGTTTAAAATTGACCATCTCATTAAATAACGCTTCGGCTTCCGTTTTATCTTCAGCCTTATCGATAACTTGTTGCAATGCTTTCTGAAAAAGCTCCGGATGTTTTTCTTTTATATTGGTCGCATTCCACACGTGTACGCCGAAACCATACTTTTTCTCAATCGCTTCGATATCATCGGTTTCTTCAATCATCGGGTGGACAAATCTTCTTAGTATTTGAGAATATTTTATCTCGTTGTTTTTATTTTCTTGTTGACTCATAGCTAAAATTATATTTTCACTGTTTACAAATCGATTTTCTCAAATATAGTTTGATGAATTTCTTCCGGAGAAAACCATTCCTCGGTTTCCGAAAAACATTTCACTTCATAAAAGTTCGCATCGCTCCGCAGCAACTTCAAATATTCCGCTAAAACCTTTTTCTGAAAATCTACAGAATCTTCATGAATATCGGTTTTTCCTTCAAGATAATCTCTGTCCTCTCCTATTCTAATATTTTTTAAAGAAGTTTCTATCTGTTGCATCGGAACATTCAAGAAAAAGGATATTTCAGGTTTGGGCAATTTATGAAATTCAAATTCAAATGCTAAGATCCATTCTTTTAAAGCTTTTTTCTCCGTTTCATCAGAGAGTTTAGCACACTGAAAAGCGATGTTTGATTTGACATACCGATCCAAAATCACCAAATATCCCTCGGCCAACCATTCTTCTATCTTATGCTTGTGTTCATTTCGGTCTTCAGCAAAAAGCAAAGCTACCAATTTGGGATGTACGTTTTCTAAAGAACCAAATTCCCCTCTTAAAAATTCGGCTACTAAACTTCCATAAACTCCTTGGTTTAACATCGGGAAATGAATGAATTTATGTCTGATCCCGAGTTGGGTTAATCTATCGGTTAGCAATTCAATCTGTGTAGATTTCCCCGCGCCGTCCAAACCTTCAATAGTGATTATTTTTCCTTTCATTTATTCCTTATAAATCCGCTAATCAATTAAGAGTTGACAAAAGTAGCATTATTTTTCTGCTTTCTTGGAGAAAAAGGGGTTATCAAGAGTTTATCTCCTTAATATTAATCTTGACCGGAGGAGAGATGAACTGTTAAGATTTGGTTTTTGAACGTGTTTTTAATCAGGATTAAGTGAACAGCTTTTAAGATGAAACCTTACCTGCTCAGCAATTCAAACAAGTTTGAATTGTTGAGCTGTCCTTTCCTTTTCAAGGAAAGGAGCTTTTGTTGGCGGGTTTAAAACATCTTTAAAGCAAGAACACAAAGCTTCCTCATTAAGTAAAATAGAATAAATAAACCAAAGCAGAAGGCTTTATCTTTAATTTACAACTACTTAAGCCCAAAAATCAAAGCTCCCCACCTTAAAAAAGGAGGGGACGAAATAGCTAAACCTGCGGTTTATCTATTTTTGGGGCGGTTGTAACTTTTTAAATTGATGTCTTTAGCCAAACAACTTTAATCCCAAAACCCGCAACTCCCCCCTTACGGCAAAAACTTCAATCCAAACACCACGGCGCCCAAATCATTTCCATTATAAAAAGAATGAACATAATCCACTTTCAAAACGCGGAACAGTCCATATCCTAAATTATCCAAGCCGATAGAAACTTCTTGATAGGGTTTCTTTCCGCCTGTCCACAATGCATGACCGCCGACTACAACTTTAAAACCCAACTTATTAACGCCCGGAATCTTTCCTAAAAGCCAACCCTGAAAATTATGTTCAAAATGTGCTTCGGCATATTGATCCTTAGTGCTGAAATCATAATAAGGCAGAAGGTTATATCTGTTCATTTGCGTTCCCGCATTCACCCGGAACTGATTTCCTGCAAAATGCTTATAATCTACCAGAGCTATTTCTTCAGCATTAAAAAACTTCCCGGCTCCGAGGACATAGCGAAAATCTCCTTTGTTTTTAAAATCCAATCGCTGTCTGGCGTTGAATTGTAGTTGATGGAAATTGTAATCTTTTTCATCCGAGACAAAACCAGTTTCATAAATCAGAAAAAGCTCGGGGAAATCATAATTCCGAACATTGTATTTCCCATCGGGATAAGAATAATATTCCTGACCAAAATTATAAGAGGTCATCAGCCTGAATTTTCCTATTTTATGTGTTTTAAACGGAAGGGAATTAAAATCTTCCGGCACAAAAGGATTGTTGGAAGTATAACCTCCATTACTGTCTTTTCGAATAACGTGATCGGTAGCATTTAATAATGGTCTTCTGCGCTCATAACCTAATTTAGTCTGAATTCTGAATCCATTGAACAACTCTTGGGAATAACCCACTTCAGCATATTGTTTGTCATATAGTTTCAAATAATTCCTTTCAAAGAAAATATTCGCTACATCATTAATAAGCAGATTAATAGAATTAGTGTTGTTAATTTCTTCTATGGTAACTCCTCCTTCGACGGTTAAATGCGGTCTGGAAAAGTTATTAAATTTCTTTTCAAATCCGCCGGCTATGCGATATCGATCATCGGCAAAACCATAACTCATTTTGGAATACAATTTCCAAAAGGTTCGTTTTTCTTTATTGTTTTTTCGGAATTCAGTTTTCACGTTGATATTCCATCCTTGTACGGTATTAAAGTGGGTTCCAAACAGCGGGGAGCTTATGGAAATACTATAATCTTTGAACGAGTTTTTAAAAGTATAACCGAACATCAAATCTCCAAAGGAGAACCTATTGCTTTTCCGATCGACAGAATCCTGAAAAGCTTTGGTTTCCCTCACCGCTGCGATACTGTCTTTTTTGATATAATCTTCCATTTCAGCTGCGGTTAACGGCACCGCACGTGTTTGCTCCCAAAACAACGAATCTTTTTTATTGGCATTCTTCTCATAGCTCATAATCTCTCGACTAAAACTATCTCTATCAAAACCGGGATGGAAATCATAGTTGCTATAAACCCCAATAAATTGACCTGTTCCGGAAACGCCAAAGAGTTTAAAAGTGAAATTCACATCCTGAGAAATCTTCACCCAAAAATCTTCTGATTCAGCATATTTAAAACTTTGGTTGAAATTGATCTCGTTTAAAACAGAAATTTGCGCAGAAGTTCCAGTGGTTTTTAATTCCACTCCATAAATTTCCCAGCTGTCTTCCACAATATAAATAAGCCCCGAAAACACACGGTCAGCGGGTCGTTTAGGAAGTACTTCAATTTTGTTGATTAAATGACCTTTATCGTCATAATGTGCACTGATCAACTTATACCGATAATAACTAAATGCGAAGTTGGCTATCGGAGATACCAAATCGGCAGAGAGTGAAATTGTATTGTCATAAAAAGAGAATTCTGCATCTCTTGCACTGTTTAAACTGAAACCGCTATCATCACCGCTTACTTTTGAAGCCAAAATATGTTCGTGAAATTTATCGGGACTTTCATATTTAATTTTGGATTTGGTTTCCGACAGATATAGAATTCCGCTACCGGTCGAATCCAATCCAAAACTACCATCTTCATCTACTTTTTGTCCCAAAATTCTATCCGGCATATTTTCTACCGTCCAATTTCCCTTAGAATAAAAGTCCGCGGTATAAGCTTTTATCTTTTGTTGATTTTCTTTTCGATGTTCGATCGCTTTCCGAATAATCCTGTTGGCCGGATTTTCATCGGATTGAATCACCACCTCCTCCAAAGAGTTTTTGGCTACTTTTAATTCTATATTCAATTCGTAAGGAAATTCTTCAACTTCGATATTCTTTCTAACTGTTTGATAACCCAAGTACTGAAAAACGATGGTGTAATTACCGAGATCTTTAAGGTCTAAAATATATTTACCGGAATCATTTGAAGTAGTTCCTAAAAACCCATCCTCCAAATATATATTTACCGCACTTAATCCGTTACCATTTTCATCAATAATCTTTCCCTTTACTTGGGCAAATCCAGCAAATGAACTCAACCAAATAAAAATCATCAATAAGAAAGCAATCCTCATTCAATTATTAGTTATTAAAGTCCTTTTTTATTCGGTCCATACGTCTTTTATCTTCTCTTTCTCTGATGGTTTGTCGTTTATCATGAAGTTTTTTTCCTTTACACAAACCGATTTCTAATTTTGCCAATCCTCTTTTATTGATAAATAATCGCAATGGAATAATCGTCAATCCGGTATTTTTGACTCCTTTTTTCAAGCTGCGCAATTCGTTTTTGTTCAAGAGTAATTTTCGTTGACTTCTCGGATCATGATTAAAATGGGTGGCATGAGAATATTCATGAATGTGCATATTAATCACATAAAGTTCTCCATTATTAAACTCACAAAAACTCTCTCCTATATTGGCTTTACCTTGTCGAATAGCCTTGATTTCTGTTCCGGCCAAAACAATTCCGGCTACATATTTATCCAAGATTTCGTATTGAAACCTCGCCTTTCGATTTCTGATATTTATTTTATTCTTTTGCATGAATGCTAAATTAAAAATATTTTTGGTTCAAATCGTTATTACAAACATAGATTATGCCTATTTGACTTTGAAAGTTATGCAATCCGTCAAGTTTTCAAAGTGTAAACTTACAATTTTATAGATTCCTCATAAAAACCTGATTAATTATGTTGGCTGTAGTTTAATTGGACGTTGAAGTTTAATTTCAAATCCATAATTTGGAGATATCAAGTTGGTGCGAATATAAAAAAATTCAATTACTCCCTTCACTCTTGTTCGCATACGCTTCAATATCAAAGGCTTGATACGCCATCTGTTTTTCTAACTTCAATTTTGTATTTCAAAACTCAAACATACGAGGGCGGGGAAAACATTTCGGCAAAAGGATTCTTAAGAATATAGTTTTCTTTATGTGATAGGTTTCTTTGCTTTATCTCCCGGTTTCAAATTTGATAATGTACCAAAAAACAGGTATTCCAATCATAATAGCCAGTTTAAACTAAAACCATTATGTTTTACAAATCATAAAATGGCTTGGCAAAAGAATTCAGTTTGTTATTTTTGCCGGAATTAAGCTGATTCTAAAATGAGTTTTTCACAGATTTCGTTTTTTACTGTAATGCTTTTTATAAGTATTGCTGCTTCCGCACAAACCGATTCGGTTTTATTAAGCATTGATCAAGAACCGATTTACGTGGAAGAATATGAGCGACTTTTCAGTAAAAACGCTGATTTAATTGACGATAACAAGCAAAAAGATCAGGAAAAAAACATAGAATTATTTATCGATTATCTTTTAAAAGTCAAAGAAGCCGAACATCAAGGTTTGGATACTTTACCGGCATTTACGCAACAATTTAAAAATTACCGCAATCAATTAGCCGGTCAATACTTATTCAATACCAACGTCAGTCATCAGTTGCTGAGGGAAGCTTATAATCGCTTACAATATGAAAGAAATATAGATTATATCCTCATTAAATTACAAGAAAATCCCACTCCTGGAGATACTTTAAAAGCTTATCAAAAAGCAGCGGCCTTTAGAACAGCATTGCGCAATGGGGGAGATTTTGACGAACTGGCTTTAAAATATTCAGAAGACCCTTCAGTTAAAGAAAATAAAGGGAAATTGGGATGGATAGGAGTTTTTAAAACGGTGTATGAATTTGAAAATGCAGCTTATGAAACGGGTGTTGGAGAAGTTTCTGAACCTTTTCGCTCTCAGTTTGGTTATCACGTAATCCGCGTAAATGCCGAGCGTAAATCAAAAGGACAGATCTCAGTGGCTCATATTTTAATTAAAAACTCAAAAGATTTAAGTGAGCAGGAAAATAAAGAGAAGATTCAAAACATTTATCAAAAGATAAAAGCGGGTGCCGATTTCTCTGATATCGCCAAGCAATACAGCGAAGATA
>DATGSA010000279.1:0-2056 GCA_035303085.1 Flavobacteriaceae bacterium | reverse complement strand
GCTTATTTTCAATTGGATTGGAAATGGTTTTGAACAACCGCCTGAATATATGGCCCAACAGTTGACACGAATTTTAAAAAGTAAGCCGATAAAAGCAATGTATATAGGCGATGATTAATTTTGAATTTGGGCTTATTTTATGTATGAGTAAAATGTTTACGGGTATATAAGTTGGACCTTTGCAAAATGCAAAAAAATAAAAGAGGCCTCCTGCCTTTGTTATAATAGTTTTTGACAAAGAAAACTAACAAGGAGGAGACCTTATGTATAATAATATCAAGAATTTACCGACATTAAAAGAAATTGAACAAAATCTTTTCCGTGAACTACAAAGTGTTTATCAAAATATACTTGTTTCGATCTTAACAGAATTAGACGAGTGGCTAATGAATCACCGTGACTTTGATCGCTACGAAAATAGAGAGAAGCAAGCATGTACCATCGGTACAATGTTTGGTTCAATTACGATCAATAGAAGAAGATATATCGATCGTAAAACTGGAGATCGTGTTGCTTTGTTAGATCGCTATTTAAAGTTTAGCGGAAGTGATACATTGAGTCCTTTTTTAACGGAAATGGCTGTCCAGTGGGCAGTGAAAGGTCCTTCTTATCGAGATGCTAGAGATCGATTTACTGATTTATTAGGTTACCAAGCTATGAGTCATGAAAAGATACGTCAAGAAGTTTTAAAAATTGAACCAAAAGATACGAATGTAGGCGCAGAAAATCCAAAAGATGTTCAAGTGTTATTTTTAGAGGTTGATGGGTTACATGTGCATAAACAAAACTCTGAAAAATCAACACGTGAAGCTAAGATTGGTATCGTTCACGAAGGTTGGAAAAGAAAACATCCAAGTAGTGAATCATATGAACTTAAAAATAAATCCTATTGGTATAGTTTAGAAACTGGGGAAGAGTTTTGGGATTCATTTAGTCGTTATTTATATAGTCGCTATTCCTTTACAAAGGAAACTCATATTGTCATCAATGGAGATGCGGCTCCGTGGATACGTAAAGGTGTCGATTATTTTGAGAATGCAATTTATACCTACGATCGATATCATCTTAAAAAGTGGATTAAAACAGCGTTAAATAAACGTTCCAAGAAAGAAAGAAGAAAGGCCTACTTAGCCGCTGATGCGAATGATCCTTCTCAATTACTCGTGGCAATTGCTGAAGCAGAGAAGGCAGAAACTGATGAAGAGAAGAAAAAAGAAATAAGCGATTTACGTCTTTTTATTCTTGAAAATATAGATGCATTACGTGATTATCGTGATATATTGAAAAAAGAAAAAAACATTAATATTGAAGGAATGCGCCCGATGGGCGCCGCAGAATCTAATATGAACTTATTTTCAAGACGTCTCAAAAAAATGGGCTATAGTTGGTCACTTGAAGGTCTTTCGAGTATGCTGAATGCATTAATACATCGTTTTGAAGGTACTTTATCAGAGGCTATCAAGAATCTCTTTCATCGTCATCATGATGTAAAAGAACAAACGAAAAAGTATCCGTCTTTTGCCACCTTGCTCACTGAAAAAACAAGGGAATCAATAGGAGTCATTCAAGGGCATATACCCGCTTTGGTAAGAGATGATCAAGGAAAACCTTATATAAAAGCTTTACGCGATTTAGCGGGCTTATAAGCCCGTCGGGCAGATATTATTTGTATTCTAAGTGTAGCTTTTTATTCTAGTCTATTCAGCAAATGGAAGCTACGAGACTCCAGCGGGAACAGCGCGAGCTGAAGATCACTGTATCCACTCAATTTGAGTGGATACAGAAGCTGAAGCCGTGCCCGCGGAAAGCGAGTAGATTCCATTTGTCTAAAACAAATGTTGGAGTGTTTGGATTCGAGAAAAGTTTAAAAAGTTAAAAGGTAGGAGAGAAGCTCCCGTAAATGCTTGACAGACTCATTTGCGATTATGTCGTTGAACTTATGACAATATATTCTCAAAATAAATATAAAAGAGCTTCTGAACAAAATAAAATGGACTGAGCTTCTACATTATATTGAAACTCAGTCCAACCATTTATTTAAAGATGACCTTGTCCT
>DATGSA010000278.1:0-12600 GCA_035303085.1 Flavobacteriaceae bacterium | reverse complement strand
GGTCTAAAAGCCCTAAACTTTCTTTTAGACTTTTAAAAGTTTGGTCTATTAGAGTGGTGAAAGGAAAAACATAATAAACTTTATTCAGACTTTTATTCGCTTTTAACAACTCCAAAGTTAAAAGCATCGATATATTTGTTTTACCTCCTCCAGTAGGTGCTTCCAAGTAGAATAAGTTCTTGTCGGTATTCTTTCTAATATTTAAGACAGCTTCAGTTGCCATTTGCTGGCGCAACAAGTTTAGGTTTTCTCCTTTCTTCTCTTTAGGTTTAGAGTCTAAATCTAAACTTCCTAACTGATCATAAGTTGCTTTATTGAAATTCCACTGAGTATTATCTTTATCAATCCATTCGCTTTCTGTTACCTTTTTAAATAAATGATTTATTCGTGTTGAAGTTAAGGTTCCTAAATCCTTTACTTCAAATTGATTCATAAATTCATTAGTAGCTAAATAATCTGAAGAAGTTAGCAGTGAAAAGTTCAGACGGATTAATTGATACAAAGCAAAAGAGCTTTCAAATTCTCTAAAGCTTCCTCGAGCAACAAATTGATCGATTTTTTGAATTAGTTTAAGAATTTGTGGATTTACATTATGTTTTTTAAACAAATCCAGATAGTCTTTCAGCTGTTCTACTCGTTTACTTTCATCGACTAACTTTTGCCAAAAATCATTTCGCAAATGATAGCTGTGATGTCTATAAATAGGATAAGACAGTAAAATAGTTAGAGTAAATGCACAGTTTAATTTTGTGTTCTCAAACTGTTTAACTGCATCATTTAATTTATGATTTAGAAAAATAAAAGCGCTTAATGTTGAGTGTTGTGATTCGATTCCATTTTCAGGATTTTCCTTTTCTTTAAAAGGAATGTTCCTCATTTTTTCTGACTGAAATCTTTCGTTTATTTTTCCATGATCGTGATAAAGAACTGTGTGGATAAACAATTCTTTTATCCAGTTACCCAACTTTAAAGAATTTAATTCCTTTTCATTTAAATACTCATTTATCAGGTTGTCGATAATTGTATCTAATCCGTGATTTTTTGTTATTCCCTGAAAATACTTTTGAACTAAATCTAAATGCTCTTCTAAGGTTTCAGGTTTTGTATTATACTGATTTGCCGTATGCGCCCAATAATCCTGATGGTTTTTTAAAGTTTTATTTATAGCATGCTCTTTAGAATATGATTCTAAAATATCTTGTGTTGATTTAAATAAGTTGGGCATAGCTATCCAAATTTTTCAGGTAAAATAAATTAGGAAGGTTTTCCAGATATTTTATTTTGTAATTGGTATAAACCATTTCCTCTATTTGATATTGAATTAAGTTCAAATTGAAGTCCACCGGTAATCGTTCGAAATACATAAATGGAATTTCATCAAAATCATCAGCATCCATCATATCTAAGAAGCTTGAATTATCTTCTTCAATAATATCTCTAATAATCTGATTTCTTATAAAAAGAGTTTCCAGTTTTCCTGATAGATGACGCTCTGAATTTACCTCAGAAAACTCGTATTCTATAAAATTATCCCACCATGCCGTAAATTCATTTTTACCAAAATATGGGATGAATTCAGATTTTTTGTTTTTTAAATTGTTATATAAAAAAGCTTCATCCTTATTATCAAGAGTTAAAAGCACATATATTCTATATTTCGGTGCTATTAAAGTTAACTCTTCCGTTAAAAATGTAGCTCCCCTATTTGCATAACCAACCGTATTTGAATATTTTATCGGTGTTTTGAGATAATTCCCCTGTTCGTGATTCAGGGGAGCTATCCCAACTTTTAAATGATTTAGACGTTTATAATACTCCGGAAATTCTCCCTTTTCTTTATAACCATCTAATCCAATTACTGCACCTAATATCCCTAACACCGCGGGACGATGAATCATGTTGTATGATACATTTAAAGTGTTATTGGATTCAGGTTTTCGGAAAAAACCAAAATCACTTTCTATATCAAACGAGATTAATTTCATAACTTGAAAATTTATAGTGTTGCGAATACAGCTTTTTCTGGAATGTTTACTACCTCCGTAACTGATTGATTGTAGTATATCTCCACTGCCTCTATTTCATTGGCAACATGATCTTGTGCTAAATAATCTTTTACTTTTGCTAAATCAATAACTCCTTCTTCGTCGATATCGACAAATTCAATAAAAGAAGGCATCACCATTCTTGAGTCGTCTTTTAGTTGAATCCAAAACATCAATTCATTTTCGGTTCCTGCCTTGGCAGCGCTATCATAATAACTTGCTCCTTTTCGCAATCCTTCTTTAAGTTTATCTATGTCATCATTAGTTAATCCTTCAGCCCCCACTCTTTTTACATCATCTTCAATGTTTTTTGGATTGACAGAAAAATGATGGACATAATGACCTTTTTCTAACCTTGACTGGCTTCCTAAAGTAGTCATTGTACTATCTTTACTTTTATCTCCAGGATTTCTAAATGGTGACATTATTTGCTCAGAATAAATAACATCCTCTGGAAAACGATTTAAGCCATGTGTTATTTGACAAGTTCCATGTACAGATATGTTTGTTTTTCCTGCATAAGTACCGCCAAAAAGCTTGACATCTAATCTTGTTAAGATATTTCCTAAAACTTCCTTTCGCAGTTCAGACTTTTTACCTTCCATTTTTCCAAAGTGCAGTTCATAGGTCTCATCTAAAGTTCTTGGAGACATATCATCTGTTAAGGATTTAAAGTAAAATACTTTTTCTTCTAATGCATTTTTCCAAAAGTTTCGAATCGAATACTTTAGAGCCTTGTCTGTTGCATATACTTTCCCGTTTGGAAGTTTTCTTGGTTGTCCTGAAAAATCGGCGTTGTAGTTAGAATTAATTGACTTTATTACTACAAAGCCATATACGCGATTATTAAATTCTTGTGCCATAATTAATTGTTTTCTTTTTTGTTAATATTACTGAATAGTTGATTGTTTGCGAATAAGCCTGAAAGCAATTGTGGTTGCAATCTTTTTAAGTTTTTATCGGTTTCATAACTCAATACAAAAGATGCTACTTTGTCAAAACTCCTTGAAAAATTTTCATGCTTGTATCGAGCAAAATCATCTGCAATATTCTCTTGCAGTGCTTTGCAATTCGTTTTTTGAAGATACGGTTCCATCAATCTGAAACTGGTATCTTCGCTTTTGCTTTTACTGAGTAAATAATAGATTATTTGTCCTGCAGCAAAAGCAAAATGTTCATCAGCAGCTTGTTCGAGATCTGCCTTCTCTTCGATAAGATCAGATACAAAGTCCTGATATTCTTTTAGTTTACTTGCCATATTTACATTGTTTTTATGAAAAAAATTATAAAGACTATACCAATAATTTAGTTTATCCTTAATGCCGTACTCATTAGCTTTTTTGAAATCATCCAAAATGGAATTAAAAATCAATTCATCGAACTCTCTACCTGAAATTGCGTTTCGATTGGATTTATATACGTAATCATAAATTGCTTTTCGATATTTGCTAAATGACAAAAAGGTCAACGGCATTCGCTCATATTCATCAGTTTTAAATTCAGAAAAGTAGTTTACCTTATGATATTTATTTTGAATTAAGTTTTTGAATACTTTATCTTCCAATTCAAAAATATTTTCCAATTCCCCATAATATTTCATTCCCTTATTTTCCTTAGATCTTATTTGAAATAAGTTTGAAATAGGAATGTTTTCGTCTTTTTTCAACTCATATTCAAACTTCGGGACAAAGTCAAAATCATTAAATACAATTCCTTCTCTTGTGTTTGACCAATTCAGCAAATAATAATTCTGAAAATCATCTTTATAACTTTGATAAAGAGAGTCGATTATATCCCTAAAGTTTCTTCTACCTTCTGCATATAACGCAATTACTTTTTCCTTCAGTTCACTTTCATAAACAAAAACAGGTAATGGATTTGGTAAGGTTTTATTTTTAAGTACATCTTCAAGCTCAAATAATGCTATTGCATCTAAGTTTGATATCCGATTTGGAATGTCGAAAGTGGCAGATTGGTGTAATAAAAATGGCATCTTATTATTGAAAGTGTTCATGAAGTTACTTGTGCCATAAATCAGTCCTTCAGAATCAGGCTTAGTATTATATCTTGCAGTATTAAACAGTCTTTCGTCTAAATACTTTTTATGTGTTCTTCTGTAAAACTCAATATCCAAGTCAACATAAAAGATTATATATTCAGCATCAGATAAAGACTGAAACTCTAAAGCCTCTTGTTCTAAGCTTTCTATGTTTTCTTTAATAACAGCCTTATCAACTTTATCTTTTGTTTCTTTATTTTTTTCTCTAAGGTTTTTTATTTTAGATTGAATCAATTCGAATTGGGTATCTCTTTGATTTTCAATGTCTTTTAAAACAATCTGCCAAGATTCGTTAATAAAGAAAGAAGCAAAGGACTCTGAAACTCTTTTAATAAATTCGTCTTCATTTTCTTCAAAAAGTTCATCTGTTTTTTCGAAGTAACCTTCTAAACTGTCATAAACTAAATTCTTTCCGTCTTCCTTTCTCCTTTCATAATTTCTTCCTCCAACCAAGTTGTCTTTTTTAATGGCGATACTAAAGGGACTACAAGAATGAATAGCTCGTGTTGTAGTATCCAAACATTTGTTTGTATCGATCATCCAAGCATTTTCTTGCAACTGAAGACATTTTTTCAAGAATGGAGATATTTCATCCATTTTCTTATTATAATATTCAAAGTGAATTGTATTAGCAGTTGTATTAAGCTCTCCATTCTCTTTTATCTGCAATAAAATATGGAGTCCTTCTTTAGGAGTTTTACCTAAGGATTTAAAGTCCTCGGAAAGCGTTTGTGAAAAATCTATTAGTTCCTTTATCATTTTTATTGTTTTTTGCTTTCAACTTTTTTATTTATGCTATTTTCAATTACCCTCTGCGATATCACTTTTTGATTAATCATAATTCAAATTCAATCAATTATAGTTTAACGAAAGATAACTTTATAACAAGCTGTAATAACTAAATGGTTTTAACGATACAATATTCTTTAAAATCAATCTTCTTTTATTTGTTTACTATCCACTTTTTCATTTAAATTATTCTCAAATATTCTGCGTGATATCATCTTCAAACACCCCATCCCCTGTGCAGAATACAAACCCAATCCTGCGTTCAATATCAAATCAATGAATCTGCTTTCAGCAGTCAGCTTTATCTTGAAGTTCAAAAAACCTCTAATCTTAGTTTCTTCGGGTGTGTCTGCTTTTATAGTAACTAACCTCGAGCGCCAAGGATTTCTATACTTTTCTATCTCTGCAAGTAATACAGTATCAACTGCTATACTATCATTATAATTCGCAGCTATTTTACTTCGCCAACTATTAATTAATTGTTCTACAAAAGAGTCATCATCTGGAGCAAGAAAAGTATAATGACCGGTATCTCTTTTTTTGCCGATTACTATTGGGGAAATTGGTTTTACCATAACAGAAATTATTTCGTTAGGAGGAATATCTTTTAAAGGATTTTCTATTGATATTACAGATTGAACATTGAACTGCGCTTTTGATTTTTTATCTGCTATTACAATTTCTTCCGAACGAAACAACCCTTCAATAAAAGTTCGTGAAGCTTCTGGCAAATGAAAATTTACTTGTAAAGAAATTGTGTTTTTTAGAAGTGTCATTCGGTCTTTCCGAATTTTAAAAGACCCTTTTAGATCAGAAAATGTGAAAAACTTATAACCTTTGCCATACCCTTCCGCGTGAAGAAATTTGGCATATTCTTCATCACCCTTTGCCAATATCTTATAAATCGCAGCACTCAATGGATATTGGTAATTGATAGGAATCTTAGCTTGCGCCTTATCTTTAAGATGTAATTGGATTTTAAATCTCATTTCTCAAACTTTTAAATAATTCTATTTTCTTTCCTGTCAGTGTTTTGATTTTCAGCGGGATAACCTGGTTATTAATATTATATTTTCTTTAATTTCTCATAAAATCATAAATATAGTTAAATAATATCAAATAGGTAACAACTCTGTATTTGTTTCATCTGTTTAATGCTCAAATTGATCAGGAGGCTCTTTTTGAATAAAGTAAGATTTTTTTCATATTTTATTGATATTGTTTTAAGGTGTTATTGATTGTTTTCTTCATCTCTTTACGCAAAGATTTTGGATTCAAAACCTCTATTTGGTCGCCCAATTTTAAGAGTTGCATTTTTAATTCATAGTTAGGAATAAGGTGTAAATTGATTTTGATCCTTCCGTCGGGTAATTTTCCCAAATACACTTGGCTAAAGTGCAGTGGTAAACTTTCCAGATATTTGTATTGATTAGGAGTTACGGCGATTTCGATGTCTTCTTGTTTTTCTCCTTCGTCGTAATTCAGTCCGATAATTTTATTGAATTTGTTCAGTTGATTTTCAAATTTATCATTTTTGATGGTAGTTATTTCCAGCGTTTTTAATTTGGAAAGCCTTGCCAGCCCAAATGTTTTGATGTGCGCATTTTTTTCGGGTTGATTTTCTGCATTTAAAGGAACTCCAATCACATACCAACGTCTTTTAAATTCGCGAAGTTGAATTGGGGCAATGTGGTAATCTGTATAGCTTTTTCTAAAATAGTTGTAGTGCACAAATTTGATGCTGCGGTTTTGTCGGATGGCTAAAAATATAGGTTCAACATAGTGAATGCCTTCAAATTCAGATTGATCTTCAAGCTTAATCGTTTTTTGTAAATCTTTAAAATCTTTCAAACCTTTCCGGAATAAATCAGCCAAATATAGTCGACCGGCAAACTGAAGGAAAACTGTGATTTGTTTGCTGTCTTTTTTTGATAAATAATAATCGCGATTAGTGCGGTCATATATCACCGGGATATGAAATTCTGTTTCTAACACCTTGAAATCTCTCTCCAAAGTGCGCGCGGAGATTTGAAATTCATGGTGAACAGCAAAATAATCCAGAATCTGTTCTTTACTGTGATAAGGACGTCTTTCCAGTAAATTAATCAGTATTTCTAATCGTTTATATTTTTCCATTATTTTGTTTTCAATGACAAAGATGCAAATTCACTTCGCCAAATGTTGACGAAGTCAAAACTATTTTAAAAATATTCCAAATTAAATTAATTTTAAATCATATAATGTTTATTGCTAATTGATTTAGAAATCAGAATGCATTTTGACCAGGAGTTAATAGATAAATGGATGGGAAGTCTGCAAAGATTTGATCTGAAGAAAAACTAACATTCTTTCAGGAAAGGCTGAGCAGCAGGAAACCGTCAGGAAACTAAATTTAATCAGAAATCTCGTTTGAAGGTAAAGCTACGCAAGTCAGTTTAAGATTTTTGAGCCCTTATGGTATTGAGATAATTAAGGTAGTACTATCCTGTTAAACAAGAAAATAATAAAGAAAAGCATTTTTGTTTTTGCCAATCATCACGTAAGAAAAAACGAAATAACAAAGAGGCGAACATTATTTTTATTTACTGTCACGTAATAAATATCGCTATAAACACCCAACATTCTGTGAAGCGATTGATGAAATACCTTTTCTCAAAGAAAGTTGACCTTTAACGATAACAAACCTTATTATCTTGTTTTTTCGGAATTTCCTGCGTACTCCAAAGCTCCTTCAATATATAATCACTGAGCAGACAGAGTTCTCTATTAATGGCAAAAACATAAAAAGTAAAGTTTCTTTTTTGTCAATAACATCTCGACCTTTTGAACCATTAAGGCCGTGTTTTTTCTACGTGATTGTCTTAAACTAAATCCAAGGTCAACAAATAAATTGCCAGTGCGGTAACAGCGGTATAGATCAATCCGACAAAAACGATATATCCTAAAATTTTATGAGTGCCGGAGAATTTTCCCGGGAGATTTTTTTGGAATTTTATAGTGGAAATAATAATCAAAAATATCCATAAAAGGTAAGTGAGTACGGCGCCGATAATGTGGGCAATCAGAATCTTTTTAAAAAAATCATGTTCGTAATAAGAGCTTTGCGAAGCAATACTTCCCGATCCTCCTTCATACCGAATTAATCCTTCTAAGAGAACCACCCCGCCAATGCCGATAAAAAATACGATATTCTGAATTTTCCTATGGGTTTTAAACTTATTTTTCTTGGCTAAGGTAACCGCATAATATACTGCGAAAGGAGAAAATAAAGTCAACAGCATAACGCTGGTCATTATGATAATCATTGTATTTTTAATTTAAAATTACGGTTTTTTTCATTACTTATTTTAAAACGCTATAATCACGCCTAAATTTGGAATCAATCTGCCGGATTCATTTTTAAGAATTACCGGAATTCCATTACTGCCATCCTGTTTGATCGGTTCACCATCTGTGGTGACAAAGTCTGTATTGGCTTCATTTCTTTTAAAAGTAAAAGAAGGATTGCTTTGATTTTTATGCATCAGAATATTTTGCAAATCCAAATAAAAGTTCAGGCTGACATTTTTATAATGATAAGTTTTATCAACTCTTAAATCGAGTTGACTATAATTTTTAAGACGCGATTCATTGAGCATATCCACATCGATAATCCCTTTTCCCAACAACATATAATTTTGTTGAGAAGCAGTCATATCAAAAGGAGTATAAGGATTTCCTCCGGCATAACGATATTTCATACCGATTTCCCAATTTTTTGGTAAGCTATAACCAATTATTCCGGAAAACAAATGTCTGTTGTCCCAAGAAGAACGGATTAATTTTTTATCCAACCCGGAAAACTTGCTGATGACAAATGAATAACTCAGTGTATAAAATAAATTCTCGGTCATCTTTTTTTGCGCGAATAACTCAAACCCATAAGCTTCCCCTTTTCCTTGCGTCAAAATGCGTTCACTGCCCACAGAACCGAATTCCGTCCCTTGATTGGCCAAGGAAATCCCGGTGTTTTCCGATACGGGATAGTCGGAATAACGCTTATAAAATCCTTCTAAAGTAAACCGCAGTGAATTCTCAGGTAAAAACTCTGTTCCCAGTACATAATGTGTAGATCTGGTGTAATCCATATCTTTATTGGTAAAATCACCCGTTTCATTTTTAAATCCCAAAGCGGTATAAATCGGTGTTTTGTAATAAATTCCTGTGGAAGCATTCAAATTCCATTGCGGATGCAAACGATAAGAAAGAGAAAGTCGGGGAGATAAAGTTTTTAAAGGATTGTTTCCTTTCTCGGTAAAACTATTCATATCGGTACGACCACCGGCCGAAACCAATAATTTCCGGTCAAAAAATCGCTTGGCACCTTGCGCAAAAACACCGTACTTCCAGAAATTTATTTTACTGTCGAAGTTGACGGTTTGCGCAGGACTCACAACACTTCCCACGTCATCATAAATCGCATTCCTCACTTTATTAAACACCTCTCCGCTATAACCGACATATTGCGCAGAAGTTCCGGCGCTCAGTTTCCAACCATCGATAAATTGATTGATATTAAAGCGGAATTTATTTTCAATTTCATCCGAACGGATTCGCAAGGTGCGCTGATCTTCAATTTTCTGTTCATCTTCAAATTTGTCTATGTTGGTGCGAAACATATTTCGACTGACTACAAAGTCTAAATAGCCATTTCTGATTTTGTGGTTTAAGGTGAAACCAGCGGTATAAGTCCACTGATTGATGTATGGTGTAGAACGAAGTATATAAAGATTTTCCGGAGTGGATTCTCGAGTTTCTGCAAATTTGAAATTGTCGATAGCCCCAATTCCAATCGCTGATAAAGTGGTTTTATCATTAAATTTATGGGTGACTTTATATTGAAAATCTGAAAAGTTTGGACGAATCGGCAAATCAATCGCTTTAAAAAGCAATCCCAAATAAGATTTTCTTGCGGAAGCTAAAAAAGTAGTTTTTGAAGAAAGCGGTCCTTCTAAAGTGAGCGCTGATTCAGTTACACTAATCCTTCCATTTCCTGTAAACCGGTTTGGGTTTCCATCGCGTTGTTTGATGACAAAAGTGGAGGAGAGGGCATCATTATATTTGGCATCAAAAGCAGAAGTGGTCAGTTTCAGTTCTTCAATAAAAGACACATTCAAAATCCCTTGTGCTCCTCCGGAACTCCCTTGGGTTTGAAAGTGATTTAAAACCGGAATCTCAACACCGTCTAAGTAATACACGTTTTCATTAGGCGCACCACCGCGAATGATAATGTCATTGCGTTCGCCGATGCCATTGCTCAAACCTACGCCCGGCAGTGCTTGCACTACTTTAGAGACATCAAAATTCCCTCCCGGATTAGATTGAATTTCTTGAATAGTCATTTTTTGTACCGAAAGCGGCGTAACCATATCGGTTGCCCGAGCCGAATTTTCTCCACCGGTTTCAATCACCACCTGGTCGAGTTGTTCTCCGAAAGAAGATAATTCAATGTTTAAAGTAGTGTCATTTCCGGAAGATACTTGGATTTGAAAATATACCTTTTCTCTATAACCCTCTTGAAAAGCTACAATCGTGTATGTGCCAACGGGAAGTTCTAAAATATAATCTCCACTGGCATCTGAGTAAGTGTCAAAAGTAGTTCCTTCTGCAAAAACATGTACCTCTTTCAAGTTGGCTGTGGTGTTTTGATCTTGAACGTTTCCTATGATCTTCCCCGTATTTTGCGCTAAAATGGAGAAGGATAAAAAGAGTAAGAAAAGACTAACTCCAAGTTTTAATTTCATAAGGATTATCCGTTTAAATTATCGTTAAGATACTTTTTTCAAAGGTCGAAAATAACAATTTTATGTTGGTAATAGTTTTATTGTCAATTGAATTATGAAAACTTCTATAGAACTAAAACACTGATATTAGCCTCTCGAAATGTGGGTGTTGAGTCTGATGAGTCAGTTATGAAAGTGTTTGTTAAAGTTATAGTAAATAATGGGTGTAGTTGCGGTAGTAACTTATCTTTAATCAATGAAAATGACTAAGATTGTTTTTATAATAAGCTTTCTTATAAATATATTAGATTAATTACAAAATTGAAGACTATGGAAGATAAAAGAGACAAAGTTCTGGCTGCTGTTATATCAGGTATAGCGATTGGTACCGTAATCGGAGTAGGAATAGGTTTGATGTACGCACCGGAAAAAGGAAAAAAGACCAGAAAGAAAATCAAGCGAACTGTAGATGACCATACCGAAGATATCTCGGATTGGTTAACCGATTCTAAAAAGGAATTGAGTAAAAGTGCAAAGGACCAAAAGAAAGCATTTGATAAAAAACTGGAATCTGCATTATCAACAGTCAGCGATGAAACAGATGATATTTTTTCCGCTTTGGAAGAAAAGTTAGAAGATATCAAAAAGAAATATGCGTGACAATACGACCGAGGTTGCTCGATTTATGGAGTAAAACAATTCGGTCAGAGGTGAGAGGTTTGGTTCCCGGACTGGACAACTTTGTTGAACTTAAATACATTTGTACTGCGCATGTGAAATAGGTCACATTTTTTGAACCAAATGAAATAAACATAAAATAAAAAAAGATATCTTTTTACATCCTGTTATTTTCATTTTAAAGGTTTGGATTTATGCAACAATATATCGATTATTTATTGTCAGACATTCAAGCGGCACACAAGACGGAAACGGATGTGGAGTCGTCTTTTCCAAAAACCTTTGAAGAGGAAATGGAGGATATAGAGCGCTATATCAGTGGTGAAGGAGAGCGACCACTTTCCTATTATACAAAATTAAAAAAAGAAGTCTTTCCGCCGGCAGATCGATTGAATACGAACGAGATCAACATGGTTTTGGATGCGTTTATTACCATGCTGAAAACCTGGAATGCTTCTATTGATTTTCCGGAGAAAATGTCCTTAGAAGAACGATACGAATTTTTGCGAAATAAAGTGGTGGAGGTGGAGTTTACGCCGATACAATTTGGAGATATTCATTTTGATTTTTGTTCTGGTTATGCGCCAGATTGCCCGTGGCAAAGCTATTGTAATTGTCTGGAATATTGGAAAAAAGAAGATTGATGAAATTTTAAAAAGTAGTAATAATAACTATTGCTTTTCATAAGAATATTTTGGGTATTTGTGGCTCTCTAAAACTCGCACCGGTTTACTAACTTCTTTCTTACCACAAGTAAAAGTTGAGCTAATTGTTGAGTTCATCTTTGTGTTTGATCAGATTGTATTTTGCTCCTTGGTATTGTATGAACTAAGTATGCTTTTATCATTTACCAGAAACAACGATTTTTTAGTGAAGAATTCTTTCAGAGGTTTTCTTTCAATTGTGAAAATAATGATTAATTCAGTATAAAAATGATAAGAAATGAAACCTTTTATTTGAAACTATCATAGTAGAGTTTTAATGAATTATTTAGATGAAAAAATTCTATTTGACTTATTCTCTTATCCTATAAATCATAATAACAATCAGGAATTTAGTTGATCTTACGGTTATTTTATATATTTCCATCTTTTAAAAAACTTTAAAAAATGAAAAATCTTGTTTTTGTCTTCTTGTTATTTCTTTGTGTCTTTTCTTATGGTCAACATGAAAAACACCATGCTGAAAAACATCACCAAAGCAACCATCATGATCACCATCAGTCTCAATTGATGGAAACCCCGCTTGAGTTGACGGGCAGTGATGT
>DATGSA010000277.1:0-10822 GCA_035303085.1 Flavobacteriaceae bacterium | reverse complement strand
TATAGGAACACTGCGCATACTTTTTTGAGATCTCCCTTTTTTCCCAATCAATTCCTTTATCGGCATCGGGGAATAATTCAGATACGTTTCTGCCAGCACATCCATATTATGACGCATATCGGGATTGATAATATAATGCGCCAACATGGTATCAAAGAGTTTTCCTTCCACTTTGATATCATAATTCATCAAAACCTTAATGTCATATTTCAGGTTTTGACCAATTTTCTCAATATCTACATTCTCAAAAAAAGGTCGCAGCTGATTCATCACCGCTTGTTGGTTATCTTCCGGAACAGGCACGTAATAACCTTTTCCTGTTTCCCAACTAAAAGCCACACCCACTGCTTCTGCATCTAACGTGTTTAAAGAAGTAGTTTCGATATCAAAACAAACCGATTTTTGTTGCATCAGTTTTTTAAGGAAAAGTTCCATTCCCAATCCTTGTTCTACCTTTTGATAAAAATGGGGATTGGTTTCTAAGGTTAAAAAACCTTGCAACTCTTCTATATTGACATCTGATTTAGAGGTGTCGCTTCCGAAAAGCGAAATCTGACCGGAACCAGCTACCGGTTTAGGAAGGGCTTCCTCTTGTTTTTCAACTGATTTGGTGGTCAAACCTTTAGAACCATCTGCAGCTTCACTGTACATTTTCACTAATTGCTCGGTCAGTCTTCTAAACTCCAACTCCTTAAAAATCTCTACAACTTTTTCTAAATCCGGTTTAACCAATTCATATTCCTGATCATTAAACTGCACATCACAATCGGTAATAATCGTCGCCAATTTTTTAGATAAAATTCCTTGTTCGGCAAATTCAATTACACGTTCTTTCATTTTGCCTTTCAATTGATCGACATTGTCTAAAAGCCCTTCTAATCCGCCATATTTAGCGATGAATTTTTTAGCCGTTTTATCTCCGACTCCTGGAATCCCGGGAATGTTGTCAGATGCGTCTCCTTTCATCCCCAAGTAATCTATCACTTGCTCGGGTCGTTCCACTCCAAATTTTTCCTGTACTTCCGGAATTCCCCATATTTCTATGCCGTTACCCATTCTTGATGGACGATACATAAAAACATCCTCGGTAACCAACTGTGCAAAATCCTTGTCCGAAGTAACCATATACACCGTATAATTTTCTTTCTCAGCTTGTTGCGATAAAGTTCCGATGATATCGTCAGCTTCTACACCTTGAATTTCAACCATCGGAATGTGCATCGCTTTGAGAATATCTTTGATAATAGGAATAGATTCTCTGATCACTTCCGGCGTTTCATCTCGGTGAGCTTTATACTCTTCATAAAGTTCCGTTCGAACTTCGCTACCTCCTTTGTCAAAACAAACCCCAAGATGATCGGGGTTTTCACGCCTGATGACATCGAAAAGGGAGTTCATAAACCCCATAATAGCTGAAGTATCTTGTCCTTTTGAGTTTATTCGTGGGTTCCTGATAAACGCATAGTAACCGCGAAAGATTAAAGCATAAGCATCTACCAAGAAAAGGCGTTTTTTGTCCATCAAATTTTATTTTTTATTTAAGTTTCACAAGATAAATGAAATGCAGACTCAACACAAGAAAAGGTAAGAGGGATTTTTAGTTTATCAAGGTCTGATAAAAATTTTCTTCCGCAAAAACCTGAGATTTCTACGTCCAAACTATTTTTCTATAAATCGATTATTTTAAGAGTATTCCGTGCTTGGGATTCGGGAACACTCCGCCCGCCTTCACCGTGCACCCCTCTACAAGATGGGGATTTTTGCCTGCTGTTTCACAATTAGTGATTTTTTTTGGAACGAAGTGAAAGATAATTCTATATCTCCACATTACCGAGTTCCGGAAAACAAATCGAGTTGTGGATTTTTCAGCGCCAAATAATGACTTTTATCCAACTCCGGCCAATTGCGATTGGGCATATATTTATTGCGGGCAATTTTAAATTGCTGGGCAATTTGCTTAGCGATTTCACCTTCGCCTTTCATCCGAACCCCAAATCGGTTGTCATTCAAATTTCCGCCGTGGCACTCTGCAATTTGATTTAGAACTTTTTGTGCTTTATCCGGCATCGCTTTTTCTATCCAATCGGAAAAAATTTCACCGACTGCTCCGTTTAAACGCACCATGGTATAGTTTATCGATCTTGCTCCGCCTTCACTGACGCGCTTTACCAAAGGAAAAATTTCGTGACTGTTTATGCCCGGAATAATAGGCGCCATCATTACCGCAACGGGAATATTGTTTTTAGCCAAAGTTTCCACAGCTTTCAATCGCTGCTTAATACTGGAAGTTCGCGGTTCCAGAAATCGTTTGGTTTCTTCCGATAAAGTGGTAATGGAAATATTTACTTTTATCAGATTATAATCCGCAAGTTCTTTTAAGATATCCAAATCTCTTAAAACCAACGCGTTTTTAGTGATAATCCCAGTGGGATGTTTGTGCTTCAACATCACTTTTAAACAAGCTCTTGTGATTTCTAATCTTCGTTCAACAGGTTGATAACAATCTGTATTTCCTGAAAACACGATGGTGCCGGGTTTCCAATTTTTCTTGCGTAAGGTTTGATCTAAAATCTCAGCAGCATTTTTCTTTACTAAAACCTGTTTTTCAAAATCTTGCCCAGGGCCATATCCCCAGTATTGATGAGAATTCCGAGCATAGCAATACACACAACCATGCTCACAACCCTGATAGGGATTCAAGGAATATTCCATCCGCAAATCCGGACTTTTTACTTTGTTGACTACAGTTTTCGGGAAAACATTTTTGAATTGGGTTTTTGGGTCAGTGGCGAATTCATCGTCTTCCAAGTAGCAATATTCCAGATATTCCGGATCGGGAATATGCTCCAACTCAAAAAACCTGTTGTGAACTCTTTTTTGTGCTCCTCTACCTTTTTGATATTCCTTTTCCATCAAACTTACCTTTTGTCAAAGGTAAAAACAATATGGATAAATTCCAATAAAATGGATTTTCGCATCGTGCCTTTTATCGATGAACTTCGATATTTCCTCCGACGATTTTTGTTGTATTTATTTCCGCCGGCCCCCAAATATGAATTTCACCACCTGCTCTGGTCTTTGCGTCAACTTTTTCTGAAGCATAAACATCTGCCGCTCCGCCGGCATTCACAGTAACTTTAGTGTGTTTAGAAATTAATTCTTCTCCATCATAAAATCCTCCTGTATTGGAAACCACTTCTTGTTTTTCAGCTGTCCCATTTAAAACAACACTTCCGCCAGAGTTAGTAGTCACCTCCAGATTAACTACTTCTACATCTAAATCAATTTCAGCTCCTTTATTAGCTCTTAGTTTTAAAGAATTGGTTTTAAAAGTTTCTTCCGATGAAATGATTGCACCTTCAGTAGCCAAAACCTCCTGCAACGACTTGTAATATAAATGAATAACAACATCATCTCCTTTCAGAAACTCGGTAATATTCATTTTAATTTTAAGCTGATTATTATTGGTAATGATGTTTACTTCTTCCGCATTTTCCCCTGCGATTTCTATTCGATTCTCTTCTGATTTTACCAGTCTAACTTCAATTTTATCCGACACCTTGATCTTATCGAAATCGCCTAAAGATTTTTCTATCTGAGCAAAACTCAGGCTAAAAGACAACAGACTTAGAATTATTAACATTTTTCTCATGATAATAGTTTTAAAAGTTTAATCAAAGAAATGATTCCGTAACAATTTAAACGCCACTCTGTGATACTGATTGTATTTTATTAAAAGTTTAATAGAAAAAATATTTTCTTATGAACTGAACCGCAATTTAAAGGGTATTCTTACAATAAAAGATATCGTTGAAAACTTTCAATACAGCTTAATTTTCAATAAATTTACAGTTTATTAAAAATCAAATCGGATGTCAAGATCAACGAAAAATAAGTTTGTCAAACCTTTTGTGAAATGGGTTGGCGGGAAAAGACAAATAATGTCAGATATCGTTGATGATTATTAGAAGAGTTAATTATTTATAACGATATAAAACCTCCAGAATTTGGAGATATTGAACCCAAAGCAGCTGATCTTTTGTTTTAGAATTATAAAGCATTAGCATAATCATTTCATATGACACAATATGAACAGGTAATTAAAGTTATGGAAAAAAATGGCGGTTTTGCCACTTTAGGTTTCCTAAATAATAATGTAGCTGTTTCTAATTGGAAGACCAAAACCCCTTTTGCATCGATTAGAAGAATTGTTCAAGATAAAAGATTTTTTTTCAAAATAAAACCAGGACTATGGGCTTTGAAAAAATATAAATACGAAGTCTTAAAACAATTTGACTTAGAAAAAAAGGATTTCAAAAAAGATACTGACTTCACTCATTATTATTATCAAGGGTTGATTTTGGAAATCGGTAATATCAAAGGTTTTAGCACTTATGTATCACCACAAGATAAAAACCAAAAATACTTGACAAGAAAATTATCAGAAGTTTCATCTATTGATACAATATATGAGTTTTCTTATCCGGAAATAATAAGACGTGCTAAAACCGTGGATGTGGTGTGGTTTAATGAAAGAAGATTGCCAAATTCTTTCTTTGAAGTTGAACATACAACAGATATACAAAATTCTTTACTGAAGTTTAGTGATCTTCAGGATTTTTACTCCAATTTCTATATCATAAGCGATAGCGCTAGAAAAAGGGAGTTTGAAGAAAAAATAAATTATTCCGTATTCTTAGCCTGATTAATTCATAAACTCAAAAAGATTACTGTTTTGAGGATAACCAATTGTAAATCCATGGTTATAATCTTGTTTTGATGTGAATCGCAGCAGGTTTTTACAGGTTTGTTAAAAATTGAGTATAGGTTTTCCGTTCACCTTTTTTTCAAAAGGCGGTATTTTAGAGGCTTTCAAGATTTAAAAGAGCGTAATGGGTTGACTTATTGGGTGCTACAACCTAAGGACTCTGAAGAGTAACAATAGGTTTTCAAATATTCTTTTCTCGGGGAACTCCAACGGGAATTCTATTTTTACCTTGGTCTTGAGTATTTTCACTCTTGTGGCCAGCTTGATTATCTTTAGTTGAATTGTTTTCATAGTGGAATTGCAGAACTCCGTTGCGGATAAAGCTTCCTTTTGTAGTGTATGGATTAGCACATAGGCTGCTGAATGCAAAAATAACCGGAATTGGTTGGCCTCGAAACTGTTGCACGACATTCGGTGGGATTTTAAGTAGGTTTTGTGGTCTTTGATGCGTAGTTCGGCCGCTCCCCGGGCACAATAGGCATTTTCATAAAGGGATTTGGCTCTTATGCAATCGATGTTGCTCACAATATAACGGATATTAGTTCCTTTTTTGTTCACCTCCACTTTTGCCACAACCCGTTGCGAATGTTCCCAACTGCCTGCTTTGTATTGAAAGGAATGATATCATTTTGTCAATTTGCCATATTTCTTAAATGTCTTTTTTGCACTTTTCAAGGTGGTTCTTACTTCTTTGTTCAATAATTGGTTGCCTGAAAGCCCGGTCACAAAACCAATTTTCTCTTTTGTTTCTGCCCAGTCCATGAATTCCTTTGAGCAAAAATGGGCATCACCCCTGAGAATGATCAGTGTATCGGGCCAACTTTTACGTAAGTACTCAATCAATCTCCACAAAATACTGAAGACATCCACGCTTTTGCTCTTCCTGCCCGGCTTGAGTATTGAGGTAATCAGTTTTCCGGAAAGTCCTTCATAAATATGCAATAACATAAAGCAATGACCGCCATAATAAGAGTTAAACAGACTGAGTTGTTGGTTTCCATAAGCTTGCGAATTTGTATCATCACAATCCAAAATAACCACTTCGGGTTCTTCTGTATAGCTTGTAATGAAATGATCTACAAAAGCTTGTGCTATTATATAAAGCTCTTTTGGGGAAACGCCGTTTTCAAATCTACTCATCGTAGATTAAGTAGAAAAACTGTTTTCTTTTCCACAACATATTTTCAAAACCCCATCATCGCGTAGCGTATTACAATCATTTGCATCCTCATAACCTGCAACTATCTACATAACCCGCTGGCTAACGAGGGTTTTGTAGTCATGTTCGATGTAACTTTGATGGCGCTCGTCCTCAAGACAAAAAATGAGCTTTTCAATCAATCCTATGTTTTGGTCTACTTCTTTTAGAAAAAGAAAACCACCATCGGTAGAGATTTGTTCGGCAGAAAACTGAACTTCAACTTTTTTACCACCAAAATCGGAAAGCTGGAAAAGCGTAGGTTGAAATTTTTCTTGATCTGAAATTGTTGTGTGTAAGTTTTTTGTTTTATCTTCATCCATAATGCAGGGGGTTTTTGTTTACCATAAATATACTGATAATCAATGAGATAACAGTATGTTTACCCTGCATTTTCTGCTTTTTTATGAATAATTCAGGTTAGATATAAAAAAAAGAGTGAGATTTATTGATTATGATTATATTTCGAATTTGCACTCCAAAACATTTGAATTAAGTAAGTTAGGCGATTTATAACATGATATGTTTCGGAAAAAAAGCTCAAGTTTTATTTGACAGAAATATTGCAAACTGTAAGATAAAAAGTTCAAAAGGAATTTTCAAAGAGAAGGATTACTGGATTGCTTATGACAATTCTACTTTTGATTTTTGGGTAGAAGAATTCAAAAATCTGGGAGAAGCAATATGTTGGATTGAAAGAATATTTGAAATTTCTCAAAAAGAAAAATTCAAAATTATTACCATCTCAAATAATCTGTTTTATATAGAAAAAATTGGCTTTTTAGAAATAACAATAATCGACAATCTTATACAATACAGACTCATAAATCACCAAGCCTAATAAAACTATTTTTCTGTCAATAGCAAACCTTTCAAATATCAAAAAACACTTAAATCAAATTAGTTTTAATTAAATCTTTTTTTAGAAAAAAATCGATTGCTAAAACTTATAGGTGAAACTATAACAACCAATTGTATAATTATATCACTACCTCATGGGTGATCTACGTAGTTGCCTTGTTTAAAGCTTATTACCTTATTTTTTTATCTTGTTTTCTTTTTCATGTATTTGATGAAGAATAAGATAATAAGTTTTTTTGATTCTGGTAATTGCATTATTATCAAGGCAATAAGGTTGAGATTTTGAAAAGACAGGAATTGTATAGTTTACAGATATAGAGCCAACCTAATTAAGTATTACGGTTCGTTTTGTGCCAGTGATTTCGGTTCAAACTGTGTTAGTTTTACGGTTCGTTTTGTGCCACTTTAAAAGATCGAGTAAGTATCTTATCTGAAAAAAGATAAATCCTCTCTTCATTTTAAATTGTTGTTTGCTAAAGGAATTCATTCGTGCATTCTTGGTCAAAGTTGACATAGAAATAGAAAACCACTCCAATCGACACTATAACAAAGAATTTCAAACAAGGCTTAAACTCACAAAACACCTCCCATTTTTGAAATAATAAATCGACCATAAATCAATAATCGTCAAGCAATTAAATGAAATTGAAGTGATAAAATCAGAAAATATTCACTGGATTTATTTTCAATTCTTTCTTTATTCATGGCGTCTTGGCCTATCAAATCTATATATTTGTTGCTAACCACAGTGTTTATAACATCCGGGTAAAGATCTTTCTAAGCTTATGAAGTCTCATTTTTCCAAGAAAAAAATTATCAGATTATCGCTTCTTGTGATTTTAATATTGGGAATTATTTATCTGCAGGATAATAATAAAGAAGTTGTAAAAGAAAGAAAATCAGCCAATGACAAAGAGCAAGTCAGCAACTCCAAACATCAAATAGATCAACTGACCGATGAAACCGTGGTCGTCAATTATTTTAAAACCCACGGCGAATTACCGGAATATTATTTAACCAAAAATCAAGCTAAGCAAAAAGGTTGGGTTCCCGTGAAGGGAAATCTGTGTGAAGTATTACCAGGAAAAGCAATTGGAGGCGATAGGTTTGGAAATCGCGAAGGTTTATTGCCAAATAAAACCGGCCGTCAATTTTATGAAGCTGACTTGAATTACAACTGTGGAAAACGCAACGCAGATCGACTTGTCTATTCTAATGATGGGTTGATTTACGTTACTAAAGACCATTATAAATCTTTTCAAAAACAATAACTTATTATGCAAATCAAAATCGATTTTCTCAATATCAAAAGCATGGAGGATTTCTATGCACAGCTTCAAAAAGAACTCGACCTTCCGGAACATTTCGGTAAAAATATGGATGCACTATCTGATGTTATTTCGGGAGAAGTAAAACTACCGTTGAAAATCCATTTTATCAATATGGAATTATCTCAATTAGAAGAGTTTCAAGAACTTATTCAAACTATGAAAAGTTTGGAAGAAGAAGTAGAAGAGTTCACTTTTAGATATGCGATAAAAGGGGTGTAGAATTCGTTTGTGAGTGGTGAGTTGATCTTAAGCGAAAAAGTTTTTATAGAATTGACTAAAACAGACTGCAGATTTAAGCCACGAATGCACGAATGGATTTTGTGAATAGTCAGTGGTGAGTTGTAAACTAACAATGAGGCAAGATTTTTCACAAGAAAGAACTAATAACAAGTTCACAGGTTCACAGGTTTACTGGTTCACTTCTTCCCATGTTCGCTAATACACTAACTCTCAACTTTTTCCTTTTCAAAAGTCAACGGATTTAATACCTGCAAAGCTTCATTGACAGATTTTACTTTTTCAAAACGAATCAGAAGTTTTAAACCACTTCGCGTTTCTTTTTCTTTGAGGGTACATAAATAAGGATGAGATTGCACATATTGAAGCACTTTGGTGAAGTTTTGCGTTTGATAGAACCGAGATTCTTGATTGGCGATAAAATATCCGATCAACTTTCCTTTTTTCATAATCACTCTTTCCAATCCGATCTTTTTTGCAATCCATTTAATTCGGATACTGTTTAATAAATCAACTGCTTGGGTGGGTAAAGGACCAAATCGATCTATAAGTTCCACCTCAAATTTCTCCAATTCTTCTTCAGTTTCAAGCTTGTTCAATTCCGTATATAAATTCAATCTTTCGTTGATATTATTTACATAATCATCCGGGAACATCAGGGCAAAATCTGTGTCGATTTGCACTTCTCTAACAAATTCCTTGTTTTCAATATCTTCAGTTTCTTCATAAAGCTCTTTAAACTCATTTTCTTTGAGTTCATCAATCGCTTCACTCAGGATTTTCTGATACGTTTCAAAACCCATTTCATTGATAAATCCACTTTGCTCGCCTCCTAACAAATCTCCGGCTCCTCGGATTTCTAAATCCTTCATCGCGATATGGATTCCACTTCCCAAATCTGAAAATTGTTCTAAAGCTTGAATACGTTTCCGTGCTTCTTCGGTCATCGCAGAATAAGGTGGCGTAATAAAATAACAGGAAGCTTTCTTATTACTTCTTCCAACACGTCCGCGCAATTGGTGTAAATCTGCCAATCCAAAATTCTGCGCATTGTTAATCAGCATCGTGTTGGCGTTGGGAACATCCAATCCGCTTTCTACAATTGTTGTGGAAACCAACACATCAAATTCTCCATCGATAAAGCTCAACATGAGTTTTTCCAGCTTCTTACCGTCCATTTGTCCGTGGCCGATTCCAATTTTTGCATCCGGAATCAATCGCTGAATCATCCCGGCTACTTCTTTGATGTTTTCAATTCGGTTGTGCACAAAGAATACTTGTCCCCCCCGTTCAATTTCATAAGAAATCGCATCTCTGATATTTTCACCAGCAAATCGCACCACGTGACTTTCTACAGGAAACCTGTTTGGCGGTGGCGTGGTAATATTCGACAAATCTCGAGCAGCCATTAAACTAAATTGTAAAGTCCGTGGAATTGGAGTAGCTGTCAAAGTCAAGGTATCTACATTCTCTTTGATAGTTTTTAATTTATCCTTTACACTCACTCCAAATTTCTGCTCTTCATCGACAATCAACAATCCTAAATCCTTAAATTTCACAGATTTATTAACCAATTGATGTGTCCCGATAACAATATCCAACTTTCCGTTTTCCAAATTCTCCAGAATCTGCCTGCGTTCTTTTGCAGTTCGGAAACGACTTAAGTAATCCACTTTTACCGGCATATCGTTCAAGCGCTCTTTAAAAGTACGATGATGTTGAAAAGCTAAAATGGTGGTCGGCACCAAAACGGCCACTTGTTTTCCATTATCAACTGCTTTAAAAGCTGCACGAATAGCAACTTCTGTTTTTCCAAAACCTACATCTCCGCACACCAGTCTGTCCATAGGTTGTTGACTTTCCATGTCTTTTTTCACGTCTTCTGTAGCTGCACTTTGATCGGGGGTATCTTCATAAATAAAAGAAGCTTCCAGCTCATGTTGCATATACGAATCCGGACCAAATCGAAAACCTTTTTCCATTCTTCGTTTTGCGTAAAGCTCGATTAAATCAAAAGCTATGTGTTTTACTTTTGCCTTGGTCTTCTGTTTTTTACGTGCCCAAGCTGTTCCTCCCAATTTGTGTAAAGATGGTTCGGATCCGTCTTTTCCGTTGTATTTGGTAATTTTATGAAGAGAGTGAATACTCAAATATAAAACATCTCTTTTGGCATATAACAACTTGATGGCTTCTTGGTATTTCCCTTCTACTTCTATTTTTTGTAGTCCAGCAAATCTTCCTATTCCGTGGTCGATGTGAACTACAAAATCACCTTTGTTTAAGTTGTTTAATTCCTTTAAAGTGATGACTTGTTTTTTGGCAAACCCTGTTTTTAATCTGAATTTATGATAGCGCTCAAAGATTTGATGATCAGTATAACAAACTTGTTTTCCTACTTCATCAATAAATCCTTGGTGAACAGGTAAA
>DATGSA010000276.1:0-2026 GCA_035303085.1 Flavobacteriaceae bacterium | reverse complement strand
ATAACTTTTACGTTACAAGGCAGCTCATCCAACTCAAGCATAGTTTCCAATGCTTTGACGTGCATAAACATTTGTCCTTTGTCATCAGAGGCTCCACGAGCAAAAATAGCTCCGTCAGGATGAGCTTCGGTTTTCCTAACTACAGGCTCAAAGGGTTTTGTTTCCCACAACTCTAACGGATCCGGCGGTTGAACATCATAATGTCCGTAAATTAAAACAGTAGGGAGTTTCTCATCGATAATTTTATCTGCATATACCACAGGATTTCCCGGGGTTTCACAAATTTCGACATTTTCCATGCCGATGTTTTCAAAATGATTTTTCAAAACCTCAGCAGCTGTTTTAATATCCTTTTTATGTTTTGGATCTGCGCTTACAGAAGGAATGCGCAACAGCTCAAATAATTCTTCCAAAAAACGATCTTTATTATCGTCGATATACTCTTTTATATTACTCATATACAGTGAATTTATAATTCCTCAAATTTAACAATACTCGTTTGCTAAACCCAATTATCACGTTAAAAGATTTGTAATAATCAAAAGAAATTATCGAAGTTTACATAAAAATATTCATTTACAGAAAATACAAATACGCAAAACCCGTTATAAATTCAAACTGGGCTTGTCCTTAGCGAAACAAAAAGTGATTTAGTTTTCATATATAAAGAAATATAGGGATTTATACCTCTTAAATTCTTATATTTATTACAAAGACACGAGCGGAAAAAATTAAAATATACTCAAACAACAAATCTAAACAAAAAGTGGTATTCTTGAGCAAGTAGAAAATAAATCTATTGAATGTTAAATCTAAGATAAGTAATCGCACTTGATAATGGTTCATTTCAAAATCCCGATTAAATTTGAATTGAGATTTGGCTGCGACTAATTTAGGCCGAAAATGCAAATATGAAGACTGTAGTACCAATAATATATTAACATAATGATAAAAAAAGAATTATTAGCCATTCGTAAACTTCTATTAATCATTGTTATTCCACTGGTTTTATATTTACTCAGTGTGCTTTCCATGATTTTCATACCCTTGATGTTTGCTTTGTTTGTTGCTTTATTGTTTTCGCCATTAATGCGCTGGTTTGCTCGCAGGAAACTTCCAAATTTCTTAGGGATAATCACTGTGCTATTAATCGTCTGTTTGGTATTTAAAGGAGCTTATGAAGTTGTTCAAATAAGCGGGGAGGAACTGGCCAAAGCTGATCCGGAATTCAGGGCAGAATTCAACAATCGAGTAAGTGAAGTTTTAAGTCCGGTAGTCGATTTTTTAGAAATTGAACCCAACGTTGGTCAAAATGAATTGCAAGCCCTTTTAAGCAACGAAAAAGTGACTGCCAGTCTCTTTGGAAATTTGAGCAATAGTTTAAAAATGACCAGAAAATTTGTAAGCATGGTTTTGATGACTTTATTCTTTATAGTCTTATTTTTAGCAGGATCCATAAACATGCAAAATGTGATGAAGCTCTTGATTTTTAAACATCGTTATACTTCGATTCGCACTTTTCGAGAAATAGAAAAGGACGTGTTTAAGTTTATCATCGTAAAGATAATATTGAGCTTTTTCACCGGACTTGGATTCAGCATTGCCTGTTATGCTTTTGGGGTAAGTTTTCCAATATTTTGGGGGGTTTTTGCTTTCTTGATTAATTTTGTTCAGATGGTAGGTTCTGTGGTCTCGGTAATCGTACTAACAATTTTTGCAATGGTCGAATTACAGCTCACCGGGAATCTCTTATTATTCGCATTGGTTCTTACCGGGGTACAAGTACTATTTGGCGGAGTTTTAGAACCGGTTTTAATGGGAAAATCTTTCTCGATAAATACGGTTACCGTTTTGGTTATGTTAGCGCTCTGGGGCTTTATCTGGGGGATTCCTGGTTTGATTTTGGCAATACCTATTACTTCATTGGTCAAGAAAATAATGGCAGAAATTCCCGGTACTCGGGTTTATGCTTATTTGATGTCTTAAAATTCGCTTGTTATATTATCGATTTACAGATAGCCAAAGC
>DATGSA010000275.1:0-3611 GCA_035303085.1 Flavobacteriaceae bacterium | reverse complement strand
GGCGGACACCAAGTAGCCCAAAAGTTGAGAAAGACCACCTCGCCCTTAGCTTCGTTAAAAGAAATTTGATCTCCTTCCAAAGCATTAAAAGACCAGTTGTAATTGGTCACTTGCTCATCTGTTCCGGAGGTTGACGGACTAAAAGCAAGAGTCCGTTGTACGAAGACCATTATCGGTTTTCGCGTTTGTGGAATCAGCATCAAGATGACGAAAACTCCAATTAAAACATCGCTCCATCGCCTTTCTATCCAAGATTTTTTCTTCTTTTCTTTTTTTGCCATAATGTGATAATTCCGACAAAACTAATTAAACAGCTTCCGGGAATTATCGAATTGTCAAAAGATTAACAGGGGGGGGGTGTCTAACTTTCAAAATAAACTGTAACTTCCTGAGGAAGATATTCCTACACAACAAAAATCTAATAGCTGAAAAAGGAATTCTTTTTGCTTAGCAAAAGAGGAGAGGAGTCTTATTCGCTGTATTTCAGTATATTATTGGCAAGGTGAAAGCTCTTTTAGGTTATAACTTTATCAATCTTCTATTTTTGAACCTTTTCAATCCCTTATCGTTTCCGCTTAAGGAGGAGGGCCGGGAATAAAGAAAAAGCTGAAAGTATGTTGATTTTCAGCTGTTTTTATCCTTTTAAATATCTTGGTTTTAAGAGTTTAGAGTTCAAATCTTTCATTCCTTAGATCAATTTTTTCTTCCTTCAACCTATCAACTCACAGTTCACAACTCACAACAATTCACAAATAAAAAACCGTTCCATTTTAAAATGGAACGGTTAGTATTAATTATTCAACAACCAAAGGTTTACTTTACCTCTTCAAAGTCTACATCTTCTACATCATCTGAGTCGGAAGAATCGTCTTCACCTTCGTGGGGTTGAGACTCATCTGCTCCTGGTTGTGGACCACCTTGAGCTTGTTGAGCTTCAGCTTGCGCTTTATACATTTCCTCAGAAGCACTTGTCCAAACTTCGTTTAGCTTATCTAAAGCAGGCTGAATTTTGTCAACTTCTTTAGTTTCATAAGCTTTTTTCAGTTCATCTAAAGCATCTTCGATAGGTTTCTTTTTATCCTCAGAAATTTTATCTCCAAATTCTTTCAACTGATTTTCAGTTTGGAAAATCATCGAATCGGCTTCGTTGAGTTTATCGATTCTTTCTTTAGCCTTTTTATCTGCTTCAGCGTTCGCTTCAGCATCAGCTTTCATTTTTTCGATTTCCTCTTCGGTCAATCCTGAAGAAGCTTCGATGCGGATGTCCTGTTTTTTACCGGTGGCTTTATCTTCTGCACTAACATTGATAATACCGTTGGCATCAATATCGAAGGTTACTTCAATTTGAGGAGTTCCTCTTGGCGCTGGTGGAATTCCATCTAAGTGAAACTTACCAATTGTTTTGTTGTCTTTCGCCATAGAACGTTCCCCTTGTAACACGTGAATCTCAACACTTGGCTGATTGTCTGCCGCAGTAGAGAAGGTCTGTGATTTTTTAGTAGGAATCGTTGTATTCGCTTCGATGAGCTTCGTATTTACACCACCCATAGTTTCGATACCTAAGGATAATGGAGTTACGTCTAATAATAATACATCTTTAACATCTCCTGAAAGGACTCCTCCTTGAATAGCTGCACCGATTGCTACAACTTCATCCGGATTCACTCCTTTACTTGGTGCTTTTCCGAAGAATTTTTCAACAGCTTCTTGAACTGCAGGGATACGTGTAGAACCACCGACCAATACAACATCGTTGATTTCATTGTTATCCAAGCCGGCATCTTTCATTGCTTTTTCACAAGGACCAATCGTTCTTTTGACCAAGTCCTCAATAAGTTGCTCGAATTTAGCACGGGTAAGTTGACGAACCAAGTGTTTTGGGCCCGTTGATGTAGCCGTGACGTAAGGCAAGTTAATTTCAGTTGAAGAAGCAGAAGACAATTCGATCTTAGCTTTTTCTGCAGCTTCTTTTAATCGCTGCAAAGCCATTTTGTCTTTACGCAGATCTAAGTCTTCTTCTTTTTCAAATTCGTCAGCAAGCCAGTTGATGATTTTGTTGTCCACATCATCACCACCTAACTGTGTATCACCATTGGTAGAAAGTACTTCAAATACACCATCTCCTAATTCAAGGATAGAAACATCAAAAGTACCACCTCCAAAGTCAAAGACGACAATTTTTTGATCTGTACCTTTTTTATCAAGACCGTAAGCCAAAGCTGCGGCTGTAGGTTCGTTGATGATTCGCTTTACTTCAAGTCCGGCAATTTCACCAGCTTCTTTAGTAGCTTGACGTTGAGAGTCGTTGAAATAAGCTGGAACAGTAATTACCGCACCTGTCACGTCCTGACCCAAATAATCTTCGGCGGTTTTCTTCATCTTTTGAAGAATCATAGCCGATAATTCTTGAGGCGTGTATTTACGACCATCTATATTTATTCTTGCCGTGTTATTATCGCCTTTTAATACTTCATAAGAAACCTGTTTAGCTTCATCAGAAACTTCAGAATACTTATGACCCATAAAGCGCTTGATAGAACTTACGGTTTTAGTAGGGTTTGTTACGGCTTGACGTTTTGCAGGTTCTCCAACTTTAATTTCACCATCTTCAACAAATGCGATAACCGATGGAGTTGTTCTTGTACCCTCAGCATTTGGTATAACTGCAGGGTCACTACCTTCCATTACGGCGACACAGGAGTTGGTTGTACCTAAATCTATTCCAATTATCTTACTCATATTATTTTGTTTTTATGATTTCTTTGATTTCAACCTAATTAAGTCAATCTTTATGCCAGCCAAAATTTTATGACAGCTTGTCAGGTAGGAGGATAAAAAAACGCCGGACAAATTGTACATTGCCCGACGTTAATCAGTATAAAAGTTATTTTTATTGTTCGATAAACTCAGCGTTGACGGTGATTTTCACTTCTTTCCCCACCGCATCTACACCAGAAGGCAATTTTCCGTCGAAATTTATATTGAAATCAAAACGATCAATAACGGTCATAGCTGTAAATCCAACGTGAGATTTAGATTTACCATCTTTAAATTGCCCGTTTTTCACTACATCAAAAATGACGGTTTTGGTGACATCCTTGACAGTCAAATCTCCTTCTAAGTAGTATTTGTTGCCGTACTTTTTATGGAGTTTGGCGTTTTGTAAGGTAATTGTTGGATGATTTTCTACATCAAAAAAATCATCTGAGCGCAAGTGATTATCTCTTTGCTCAATACGAGTGTTAATAGTGTTGGCATCAATAATCACATTAAATGTGGCGTCTTCAAAATCACGGATGCCTTTTGAAGTGATTTCTCCACTGATATCTTGAAAAAACCCATCGACAAATGAGATGCCGTTGTGTTCAACCGAAAACTGAACATTGGAATGCGCTTTATCTAATTTCCATTTTACTTGCCCAATAGATACCTGAACAACAAATAGAAATAGAAATCCTAAAAGTAAATTTTTCTTTATCATATTATATTTAAATTATTTAAGCGGCAAATTTAGGAAGTATAATATCAATATATTGCCAACTTAACACTAATATAAGGAATTATAGCATCCCCAAATTAATTACCTCTTGTTTGTTCAAATGTCTGAACCG
>DATGSA010000274.1:0-3760 GCA_035303085.1 Flavobacteriaceae bacterium | reverse complement strand
AATTTTTGGGGTCTTCAACTTCAACCACCTTTGCCTTCTTTTCATCCCAAAACCAAGTTTCTGCTCGGCCCAATGGAGGTTGTCCGTCTGAAGTCGGTAAATATTTCTCCACCTCCGGAAGGCGAAGGGGTAAACTTTCTTCGGAAATTAGATGAGGTACATTGTTTTTGTAATACACCGGGAAAGGCTCTCCCCAATAGCGCTGGCGACTAAAAACGGCGTCGCGCAACCTGAAATTGACTTGTGCTTTTCCCTGATTGATTTCTTCCAGTTTTTTAAGCACAGTTTTCATTGCCTGCTCGTATGTCAATCCATTTAAAAAGTCCGAATTGATAAGTTTAATATTTTCTTTTCCCATATAGGCTTCTTCGGAAATATCTATGCCGTCAAAAATATCGGGAATCGGAATTTCAAAGTGTTTGGCAAACTTATAATCGCGTTCATCTCCTGCCGGAACCGCCATCACTGCTCCGGTTCCATATCCTGCTAAAACATAATCCGAAATCCAGATTGGGATAGGTTTTTTGGTAAAGGGATGTTCAGCATAAGCGCCGGTAAATACTCCGGAAATTGTTTTGGTATCCGCCATGCGTTCCCGTTCACTGCGTTTGGCAGTTTTAGCACGATATTCTTTTACCGCTTTTTTCTGGGCTGCAGTGGTAATCTGGGAAACTAATTCGTGCTCGGGGGCTAAGGTCATAAAACTTACTCCGAAGATAGTGTCGGGGCGAGTGGTGAAAGTGGTGATTGTTTCTTCACTTTGGTCCCCACCTAAATCCTCCCCGGGGGGGAGGACTTCATCTTTTTCTTTACCAGATGGTAAAGTTGATTCTTCTTCACTTTTCAACTCTTGTTTATGAGAAGAATCACCTCCCCTTCCCCCGGAAGGGGCTGGGGGTAGGACCTTACCAGATGGTAAAGCTTTTAATTGGGCTTTTATTTTTGCAATAACCTCTGAAAGATTATTTAAAATTTCGTCATTAGTAAATCGAATGATGTGAAACCCTTTTTTCTCCTGAAGTAAAAGTTCTCTTTCACTATCTTTATCTAATTGGTATTGATGGATTTCTCCATCAACCTCAATTATCAAATTCTTTTCAAAGCATACAAAGTCAACTATATATTTATGAATTGGATGTTGTTGACGGAATTTATATCCCAAATTACTGTTGCGTAACTCCTTCCATAAGGCAGCTTCAGCCTTTGTAGGGTTTTTTCGCATTTCTTTTGCCCTCTTTAATAGTTCTCCTATTATTTCTGATTTCCCCGTTAATCGGTAATCAATTTCTCCTTCTTCAGAAGAAGAATCAACTCCCCTTCCCCCGGAAGGGGCCGGGGGTAGGACCGTAAAACGCACCATAGCCCCTTTTGATTTCCCAATCCAATTCCGCTGACTTTCTTTTAAACTATCACTCAATCTAAACTTTCCAAGTCCTTCAACAATCGGTCTGCATAGGCGGTGATGCGCATATTCCATTGTTTCATCTTTTTACGGACAACCGGAAAACCACCGCGTTCAGAAACGCCATCGACAATTTCGTCATTGGCCAAAACCGTTCCCAAACCCGGACACCAATTCACTTCAGTTTCTGCTAAATAGGTTAAACGGTATTTTAAAAGAATTTCTTGTTGTTGTTCTTCAGAAAAACTTTGCCATTCTTCGGCTGTGAAAATTTCTTCTTGATCGGTTTCCGCATCGACAGCCGAATTTCCTTCTTTCTCAAAAATTGCTGTCAATTCGGAAATGTCGCGCGCTTTGTCTTGCGTTTTATCATACCAACTATTGAAAATTTGCATAAAAATCCACTGCGTCCATCGGTAATATTTTGGATCGCTGGTTCTGACTTCCCGACTCCAATCAAAAGAAAATCCAATTTTATCCAACTGCTCGCGATATCTTTTGATGTTGGCTTCAGTGGTCACCGCCGGATGCTGTCCGGTTTGAATCGCATATTGTTCAGCGGGTAATCCAAAAGAGTCGTAACCGGCAGGATGGAGGACATTAAATCCTTTGTGGCGTTTGTATCGCGCCATAATATCACTGGCGATATATCCCAAGGGATGCCCAACGTGTAATCCGGCTCCCGAAGGATAAGGAAACATATCTAAAACATAAAAAGGTTCGGCAGAAGGCTTTTTGTTTCCCACCGGGTTTTCAGCCTTAAAAGTTTGGTTATTGCTCCAGTATGTTTGCCATTTGGCTTCAATTTCCTTAAAGTTATAACTCATCGTGGTAAAACTATTTTATTTTAGATAATATCTTTTGTCCGTTTTAGCCTTAATCGTATTGCTTATAAAATGAATGCTGACGAATTCATCCCTTCACCATATTTAGATTTGCAAAGTAGCTCAATCGAGGATAAAAAATATAATTATTACTGCTTGTTTTTAGCGGGTACAAAAATACTATTATTGTACGAAAGCAAAAACTTTGGCGTTTCAAAACAAAAGGTTCATTTTACTTTCTTATTTTTACCCAAATAATTATGATTTATGAGTTCATCCTTTGAGAGATACCAAAGACGCAGATTGATAGGTTCTTACTTCTCAGTCATTATCAGTATCGGTTTGGTTCTCTTTTTATTGGGACTCCTTGGCTTGTTGGTTTTAAACACTAAAAAAGCTGCGGATTATTTTAAAGAGCAAATTCCACTGACCGTTTATTTTAAAGATTCCGCCAAAGAAGTGGAGATGCAACAATTAGAAAAAACTTTAGAATTGGCGGATTACGTAAAGTCGATTCAATTTGTTTCGAAAGAGGAAGCTGCCGAAGCTCAGAGTAAAGAGATAGGAGAGGACTTTGTCGAATTCTTGGGATTTAATCCTTTACAAAATTCAATCGATATCCACTTTAAAGCGGAATTCGTTTCCGCACAACAAATTTCTGAAATCTCAGAGGATTTGATGGAAAATGATTTTGTCGATGAAGTGGATTATGACAAACCGCTGGTGTCCATCGTTAATAGTAATATCAATCGCATCAGTTTTTGGGTGTTGGTGGTCAGTGCCATCTTCCTATTTATCGCTGTATTATTAATCAACAGTTCGATTAGGTTATCGGTTTATGCGAAACGGTTTACGATTAAAACCATGCAATTGGTAGGCGCTACAAAAGGTTTTATTCGACGCCCTTTTATTTGGCAAAGCGTGAAATTGGGCATGATCGGAGCTCTTCTGGCGATGATTGGGATGGGGTTTGTTTTGTATTATCTTCACAATAGCTTCCCGGATCTTGGATTGATTGACGATCCTATACTCTTAGCATTTATTTTTGCCGGAGTCTTTTTACTGGGCATATTATTAACCCTTATCAGCACCTTTTTAGCCACACAACGGTTTTTAAACCTGCAAACCGATGAGCTTTATTATTAAATTGGCAATCCTGTACTTAATATCTTAGTTTTGTGAACTTATATTCCGGCAATAAATTTTGATTTTATTATGATGACAAAAGAAGAACAAGAGAAAGAAATCGAGGCGCTAAGAAATTATAAACCTGAGTTTATTTTTGAAAAAAAGAATTACACCTTCATGGTGATAGGTCTGGTCGTCATCGCCTTGGGTTTTATACTCATGGCAGGCGGGGGAAGCGATGATCCGGCCGTATTTAATCCCGAGATGTATAATTGGAGAAGAATCCGCCTAGCTCCGGCACTGGTCATTATTGGGTTTGGGATTCAAGTTTATGCGATTTTGCTGAATCCACATAAAACGGATAAAAAATAAATTGCGGTATAGTGGTTTATTTGTTGGGGGATAA
>DATGSA010000273.1:0-11734 GCA_035303085.1 Flavobacteriaceae bacterium | reverse complement strand
TCCCAGAAGGGAAGGGGGCTTGATTTTTTCAGGAATTATGATTGTTATTTTTGAGGAAGTTTATAGGTGTATTCATCACAAGTATAAACATTCCATAACCGGATTTCGAGCGCCTCAATCCTCGGTATCTACTTTTCAACAAGAGAACATTGAAAACACAGAGAATATGGGTTCTATTTTATCGTTGATTACGACTACAAATCTCGGAATCTTTTTTTTATACTCCCATGAAATTTTTAATTTGAGCTATACAATTTTTGAACCTTTATAAAATGCTTTATTTTATCGGTTTAATGCCGCCCCTGCCACTTCGAGCCAAAATCCAAGAGATGAAAATGGATTTTAAAGAGAATTATGACAGTTCGCACGCTTTAAATTCGCCTCCGCATATTACGTTGATTCCGCCGTTTCGAATTACAGACGAACCAACTGCTAAGGAATTACTGCAAAATTTTGCCAACGAACATTCATCATTTGAAGTTGAGTTGAAAGATTTCTCTCATTTCGGGAAAAGAGTGATTTTTATCGATGTAGTTGAAAGCCAATTTTTGAACAAACTTCATCAAGGCTTAAAGAAAGTGATGAGCAACCATTCCCTTGTTTTTGAATATGCTTCTCAACCTAAACCTTACCATCCCCATCTTACTTTAGCTTTTAAAGATCTCAGCAACGAAAATTTTAGACGTGCTTGGGCAATTTATAATACCCAAAGCTATAACGCTTCTTTCGAGACGAAAGAGTTGGTTTTATTCAAACATTACCAACAAAAATGGCACATCGATGGCAAATTCGAGTTTGGAAAAGGATAATATCACCTTTTCTTGTGATGGTGTTTTCCCACTGTTATAAGATGTTTATATATCAGTAATTTGTACCCTAAATCAATTCATCGATAATATGGGCTAATTCAAAATCCTTTTTTGTCACACCACCTTCATCGTGAGTAGTCAATTCGATTTCTAAATTATTATAAACATTGGACCAATTGGGATGGTGTTGTAATTTCTCCGCTTCAAAAGCGATTCTTGTCATCGCCGTAAAAGCATCCTTAAAATCATCGAACTCATAACTTACTTGAAGAGCATTGTCTTCGTATCTCCAATCCTCCAAATTTTTGAGTCGCTTCTTAATTTCTTTTTCTTCTAATTTCATAATAGTCCGTTTTTGACCAAGTTAATCATTTATCGATAGAAATTTAATTGATTAAAGATTTTATTAGGATTATAGGATTCCTGAGAAAACTTATTCTCTGAGCCTTTTAAAATTGAATGTTGTTTATCAGGGTTTTGTTGGTGTGGATAAAAATCAACCCTTCGTTGAGTCCCTTCCCCAGCCCTTTTTGGGAGGGAAGGGAGTTTGATTTCTTCAGGAATTATGATTGTTATTTTTGAGAAAGTTTATGGGTGTATTCATCACAAGTATAAACATTTCATAACCGGATTTCGAGGACATCAATCCTCGAGTTACCTTTCAAGAGGACATTGAAGTTATATCGAAAAAAACTAAAAGGTAACTCCGATTTTATTTTTCAGCGCATGGGTGATTTTGGGAACGCCGTAGGCCGGAAAACGGTCGTAAGCCAATTCATACCCCACGCCAAACACCAAGGTTTTATAAATCTTAAAACGCACTTCTGTAACATTGCTGACCCTAAAGTCTAACCATTTGTCCCAGCGGGGTTGGTAGTAAGTTGTAGAAACGATGGAAAGATCGTCGGTTGGGAATAAACTGAAGGAAAGATAAGAACTGTTGCGGTGTTCTCGGCGGTATATATTTTCCTCGTCTTCGTCCAACTCCCTGGAGTATTCATACATATAAGACGTTCCGATATATATTCTGGCTTTTTCCGTTTTTAATAACCGAAATCGAGGGCCGGTTCCGTTGACCAAGCGTAGGCGAATATTGGTGTTTTCGTTAAACTGTATTTGAGAATAAACCTCCCATGTCAACCAATCATTAATATCCCGATTATATCTCAAATGAATGTAAGCGTTATTTTTAAACGTTTCCCCCGAAGAACTCGAGCGGTTATATTCTCCTACAGCCAAATAAATATTTTTTGGCGTTTTATATTGGGCTCGTACATCGGTTGACAATTCAAGCGTCTGGGTCTTATTTTTATCAAATTCCACCCCGACATTAGCCTCGCCATTCCATCCCACCGTGTCGGTTTTTACGCGTTCTGCTTCTACGTTGGTCACTTGGGCTGAAAGTGTATTGACACTTAACCAACAAACGAGGATTAATAATATATGTTTTTTCATCAGAAATTTTATGCTTTCTAAACGCTCTTTTTAAATCAAAATACACTCTTCAAACAAAACAAACGATAAATTAAACTTGTCAGGTTTATACGATTTATCAGGTGATAAATATAATGGGAAATATCGGTTATGGAAATAATCACGATGTGGTTTATAAGCAAATCGATAATAACTCGTGTTTCAACTTAAAATTTAACAAAGAAGATTTTAATCCTTGATGCAATAGACTTTTTACTATTGGGACAAGTTGTACCTCTGACTAATATAAGTTAGAAGATAAGATTTCTAAGGCTGGTTTTAGTAGTAGATAACTATTAAAATCCGAAAGCATTTGATTCAATCGTTCCGGTTTTTATTTTCTGGCCATAGGAGTTATATTTATATACATCGGTTCCCCCACTGTGGTTCTTCTCATAGGTTTTTGTTTTTATTTTTTGACCGTAGGAATTGTATTCATAAACATCAGTGCCTCCCTTGTAATTTTGTTCATAAGTGGCCGCTTTTTCCTTTTGACCGTAGGAATTGTAATTGTATCGATCAACACCACCGCTGTAGTTTTCTTCGAAAGTAGCCGCTTTTTCCTTTTGACCATAAGTATTGTATTCATAATAATCTACAGAATTATTATAATTTGATGCTGAAGTTCCAGTCTTTTCTTTTTGACCATAAGAATTATAGTTATAATAATCCATTCCTCCACTGTAATTTTCTTCAATTGTTCCAGATTTCACCTTCTGACCATAAGAATTATAATCATACGTGTTGTATTGCGCAAACAAAAAGTGCCCGCTTAATAGTAGTCCGAAAGTCAGTATTAATGTTTTCATAGTTTAAGGATTTAATTAATCATCTGTATTTTATCTCTCAATATAATACTTTATTAACGATTACAGGCGGTTTTAAGTAATCAAAATTCATCAAGAGAAAATTAGCCGAATTAAACAATTATTTCTTGCATCGGTTTTTGAAATCGAAAGCTTATGATTTTGCTTACTCTTCATAATGATTTTTACCTCGGCTTATATTTCCGCCAATTTTATTTTATCAACCTTGTGATCATAAAACCCATCCGCAAGGTTCAATAACAATTTTTTGGCTTCGGATTCTTTTCCTTTTTCATCAAGATAAGCAAGTCTGAAAAATAAATCATCGCTGCTTGGATAAACCGGACTAAGCTGCCCCCCTATCACCGGAATATCCATCCATTGGTAAATAACAATATTTCTCCAATCCTTTCTTTTTTCCAAGAACTCTTCGCTGGATTAAACAGGTAGTAATTATACCAAATCGTTTTTGCGGAACTGTGCGGGACAGAAAATATAAATAACCACCTTTCTTATAATCCCCAAAGCTAATTTCGATTTCTTTTATAGCCAATCCATCTTCAATATTATCGATAACAGCAACCACTCTACTATCTTGGTAAATGGTTAGCTTTTTGATTCCGCCATAATACCCCAAGTTTCTCAAATCATGACTTAAACGATCATCTCAATCTACCTTGACTTTATAGTGTTTTGATGTTTTAAATTTTCCAAATTTATTAACTCTTATCAATCCGTTTTCATCGCCATAATATTTTCCGGTGATGGATTGGGCGTTTGTTGAAAAGTAATTCCTATAAAAAGAAGGAAAAATAGTAGTGTTTCGGGCATTAATTTTATTTTTTAAGGTGATTTTTTGACGTAGTTAATAAACAAAGTTTTATTATTTATCAAATTTTAAAATTAAAACAACGAAACCTTTTTTTATTACCAACAATTTATATCACAGTAAAAAACCACAAATAAGTTATCTCAGCACCCCAGTTCTGTATCTTTCTCTTTTTATAAGTTTATCTGTTTTTAAATTATAAATCTTCGTCCTTCCTTGTCTGTAACCATTTCTTATACGCCGATCTTCTTTTAAGTTCCTTTCCGAGTCTATAAAAATGAAATTTCCTGAAAATGGATTTTTGCTATTGATTTCAACATATTTTTCTATAGTGGAGGGTTTGTTATTCTTATATTCAATCTCAAGTTGAACATTTTGTTCATGGAAATACTCAATCCAAGTTCCTTTTTTATTCTCTTTGAAATATTCACCGCTCTTTATGAGTTTCCCGTCTTTATCATATTTCTTAAACATTCCATATTTAAAACCTTTGGAGTCATACAAAGGATTTGCTAATGGAGCACTTAAAAAAGTACCTGCCGCAGTATTAATATCATAATCCGAATTACCTTTGTCTATAGAAAATTCCTGAGTGGTATGTCCATCCTCAAAATAACTGTATTTCACATAGTTTTTATAAGCATAAGTATCTTCTTTTATTTCATATTTATACCGTAGTTCTTCGGGTTCATCAATTTCATATTTTGAAAGCTCCACCAACTCTCCATCTTCATAAATTTTAACCTCCCTAAATAAATCATTGTCCCAAGAAGTGCTTTTACCATCTAATTTATTGTTCTTGTAATTTACGGTTTCAAAATGAAAGTTGGTATTGTCATAACGCTTCCACTCCCCATTTTTACTATCATTCACATATTGTCCTTTACTTGTGACAACAAGCGGCTCATCCTGAAAATCAATCTGGATGGTTTCAGTTTCTGACCAATCTCCTTCTTTTATTCCTCTATTGTAAAACCCTTTTGATTCAATTTTATACATCAAGGTGTCTTCTTCAAATTCTCCTTCTATCCATCCTCCATCTTTAACTCCATTTACATAATATCCTTTTCTAACGATGTTTCCGTTTTTATCCTTTAATTCATATAAACCATCTAATTTTCCATGTTTATAATAAGAGGTTTCAAGTGCTTTTCTATAATTAATTTCATAACAAGGTTCTGATTCACCAGATTGTCTTTCTGCTTCCGTACAAGAACGCTCTTCTTGTCCAACAAACCAATATTGTGTAGTAAGACCATTAAGCCGTCCATTTTTAAAATTCTCGGTTTTGGCTAATTCTCCAGCAAAAGGATATTTTTCATCAGGAGTGTTCATTTCTTTCGTAAAAGAAAAATCCCATTGCCCTGTCTTTTTGTCGTTAAAATAATCACCTTCTTCTATATAATAAATATTATTTATCCACCAGTGACCGGATTTATTTCCATTTACATAATATCCTTTGGTCAGAAGCTTTAGAGAAGTGGTATCGATTTCTTTGGAGTTTCCTGTTGTTGGATTTTTAGGATGATCATAAATTTTATACCGTCCATCAAGTTTATCCATTTTATAATTCCCTATAATTAAGCTGTCTCCCTGAAAATCTTGAAATGGACCACTTTTAACTCCCTTATCATACGTGTAAAGCTGAATCGTTTTATAATTATCATCAAATAAATATATCATTTTCCATTCGCCATCCTTTTTATCATTATAATACCGTCCTGTTTTTTTTAATAAGAGTTTATCTTTAAATTCATCTTCATCTCCATAAAAGTATTGCGTAAAACTTCCATGCGCCATATCATTTTTATATTCTGCTGAAAGCTTCAGTTTCCCATTTGGATAATAATCTTCTCTAAAACCACTCAACTTCCCATTTGTCAAGTGGTAGGTTCGCTTCAAAGTACCATCATCATAAAAAACCTTTTTAGCTCCATTATTATGGTCATAAAAACCTCCTCTTTTTCTTATAACAACTATATACTGTGTTTCGGCTTCATTAAAGTCACCATTGTTATCTTCGTTTTTAATTAAACGTATATAATATTTTGAGTTTTGATAATAATTGATTCTAATTTTATTTTCATATTCTTTATCGTATTTTTCGTAATTGGAATCATGAATCTCTGATTCAAAACTATCGTATATATTCTTATCTGAAGTGGTCAAAGCAACCATTTCCGGGGTTATATTATAGGTGTAGAGTATTAAGAAAGCATCAGGTTCGGTAGATCGGAATGATTTATCATACCTCCAAATATGCTCTCGCTCGTTTTCAGCTTCCCCATCCTCTGAATTTCCATACTCCCATTTTGTTCCGGATAAATAATGATGTATTTCGCTAAAATTCCTTTTAACTAAAAGGTTTTCTAAATTGTCTAAGTTTAATTTTTGGGCATATCCTAAAAAACTGACAGTTAACAAAATAGATAATAAATAAAATTTGCGCATAACTTATCTTATAGTTTTTTTGAAAAATGAGAAATATCTTTGTTAGCATCTCTGTGCTTTATCCGCATAATCTCAATTATTATTTCCGATAAATAAGGATAATCTTCAAAGCTATTAATCTCATAATTATAAAAGTACCAACCAATTTGAGCCAAAACATCTGCCTCTTTTTCCTTTTGATCTTTATCAGTATTCGCAATAAAACGTTCGTCGATAGCTTGAATTTTATCAATTGCTTCTTTCAATCCTTCACTTCGTAGTTTATAAAGTTCAAGGTTCTCGATTAAATCTTCAACTAAAGGAGATTTTTGCTTAATATTTTTTGCTTTGTTAAGAGCGGATTGAACCTCTTGCTGATCAAATTTTTGAGTTAATATCTGTTTCGCAGAAAAATAAATATCCAAATCATTGAGGTTGTCTTTTAGTTCGTCATCAACAATCAAAGTCAAATCTCGTTTAACCTGCTTTTGAGAGGAAGCTTCAATCATCTTATCAAAACTTAACTCAGCATAGCTTGCGGTTACAGCTTTTAACACCTTCTGCTTTCCTCTTTTATATTCCGTTTGTTCGCTTTTTCTTTTTTGCTTTCTAAGAGCGTCGAGTTCTTCCTTTTTTGTGTTTAATTCTGATTCTAAAGTCTCACGGTTAAAACTACTTTCTTCTATATTACTTGTAAGAGAATCTATTTTATTTTTTAATATTTTGTTTTCATCCAGTGATGTTCTATTTCCCTTTCGTAATGAACGTTTTTCTTCTAAGAGTATGTTCTTTTCTTTCTTAAGTTTTTGAGTTTGAGCTGCAAGACTATCTATTTGTTTAGTAAACGTTTTCTCTTGGCTTACTAAGTTATCATTAGCTCGTTTCCATCCTTTTTGCAAACTATCCATTTTATATTTTAAACCATTATACTCATCAAGTGTCAGTGTTACTTGTGTGAAAGCAGAAGAGAAACTGCCCATAAAAATTAGTGTAAAAAATATCTTTTTCATGTTAATTAAATTTTAATCTTCACTTGATTTATCTCGATTTTTCATTTCCTCTTCCCATTTTTCTTTAAAATACTTGCGAGCCTTATCATTATCATTATCCAATAACTCTTTCAATTCTCTATAATCCAGTCTAAACTCTGAATAATCTATGTCATAAATATCATTATCAAACTCATCCAAACTTCTTTTTAATGGCTGGTAGATTTGTCTTGAATACTCTGCTTGGGAGGCCAAATCGCTATGCTGATAATTATCTATATTTTCTTGAAACTGAGTTTTTAAAAACTCCAAGTTCTTTTGGTACAGCTCAAGAGGCACCTCTTCTAACCGATCTTTCATCCACCTTACATTACTGATATAAATATGATTTGAAGTATCATATAAATATAATTCTGATTGCGCTATTTTTTCTTCTATCTCGTCTATTGGAAAACGACCATCTACTGAATAATCCAAATTGGAAGGGATTTGTTTACTTTGGTTTATAAAATCGGCCACCTCATAATATTTTGAAATTGTATTTTCAATTTCATCAAATCTTGAATTATAATTACTATTGTCTGTATCGAAAAACTTATTGTTTCTTAATTCTTTAATTTCATTTCTTATAAATTTTAAATCTGTGTTCTTCCATGTAGGTTGGCGAAGCTTGTAATCTGCTTCATCGATAAACATAGGAACATAAGCCGCAAAAAGAGTTTTTGATAAATTTTTATATTCTTCTGCATTTTGAAGTGAATCTTTTCCCAGTTCACCTTCATCATAAAAATATTTCAATTCGTCATTGATATCTTTAAAAACACTTTTGCTGAAATCTTCTTTAGACAAGTTTTTCAGTTTTTCAATGTCCTCATCTATCTTACCGATGAATTCTTCAGTGGTATCCTCTTCTAATACTATTGTATTTTCTTCTTTTCCGTCATCTTTCGCAGCTGTCCATTTCCACGCAAAAAAACCGATGACACCAATTACCACCGCTATTAGTATAATTTTTATTGTTTTCATTTTATTCCTTATTATTTAAGACTTCCTTTAATTTTTCTATAGTTTTATTATTTTTTAATTTTTTTAAATCTACTCTAGTAAAGTCTTTAAACTTTTCAAACTTCTCATTATTTGATAAGTAATCATGATAAAAAATTTTAATCTTATTTTTGGAGCTGATATTTGAATACTTATTGATTAAATCATCATAAGATTCTTTATTTTTATCCATTTTCTCAATCAAAGCCCAAAACTCATCTTCAAAATCTTTTTCTCGTTTCTCTCCATCAGAAGGAGTGTTCTCAGTAATTGATTCTGATTTTTCTTCTGGGGTATTAGATTCTGCATTCTGCTTTTCTTTTATAGCTTTTTCCGGTTTTACTTCTTTTTTCTTATCCCGCTTTTTTGATGTCGCTTTAGACTCATCATTTTGGTTAGTTTCTCCTTCAGGTATTTTTTCACTAATGACCTCTAAAATACTATCTCTAAACTTATTAGCTTCAGATAGAAGATCTTTCGGCTTTAATTGCAAGTTACTTTTTATGTTTTCTTGTTTCTTTTTTAGAGCGTCTAAATCCTCGTCGTTTATTTCCAATCCGAGCAATTCCTGATAGTTATTTAAAAAAGAAGCTATTTGATTAAGATTCATTTCTGACATTTTATCTTCCTTCATTACTTTACTAATTTCCTTAATATATAAACTATCAATACACAAAACGGCTTGTCGAAATTGGTCTTGTTTTACTGAGTACTCAAAGTTTTTAGAAAAGGATTTAAGACTACCAACCTCTCCATTATTGATGGCTTTTCGAATCGACTTCAAATCTTCTAATTTATCCAGTAAGGTTTCCCAATCTTCAGATTCATTGATTTCTTGTGTTTTTTCTTTAGATGAACCGAAGAATGGAAACAAACTCTCATTTTGCTCTTCCGGACCTTTTTCACTTTGGTTTGATGTTCTTTTACTTACTTTATTTATATTTCTATCAATTAAATTAAGGTTTAAATTATTGCCATCTGCAAACTCAACTATTTGTTCATATTCAGATTGCCTTGGATCATCTGATTTTGATGAACCTAAAATATTCTCTTTAAAAACAAAGCTTAAAACTAATACGAGTAAAACAGCAGCTGCACCTCCAAGAATGCGCCAATCTTTATAGAATTTTGGTTTATCTTCGTATTGGGCGATTAACTTTCCTTTTTGTTTTTTATTCGCGTGAGTTCTTAAAAAAGGTTGCTCTTTAAACCGTTTCCTTTTAGGAGGAGTAATTCTATTTTTTATTTCTTCATATATTGCTTCAAGTTTTTCACCTTCATAAATTTCTATGTAATCCGGACCTTGCTTGGTACCCTCTCCAGCATCTATATCATATCTCAGTTTTTTCTTTTTATCAAGCTTTACTTCAATGGGTTTATCTTGAGATTTAGGATAAACACTATTTAATGTTTTATCTTTATAACCTTTAGCTTTTATAATAATTGTACAAGGCTGTTCTATGGCTTGATCTGTAAATTTGAGTTCTTTACCACCAGCAATTACTTTAATATTACGACTATTATTTTTTACGGAAACGGTATAATCACTTGCTTTAACCTCAAATGAAATGGTTTTCTCTTCCTTAATTTTTAGGGTACAGAGATTACCTTGTAAATCATAAGGAATTATAGTTCCTTCAATTTTATCATTTACCTTTACCTCCCACTCTTGCTCTAACTCATCTTCTTTAAAAGTTGCCTTATTATTTTCAACAGTTTTTCTTCCCGTAAAACCTTTATTAGTGATGCTAATCCGGGCATCTTCAAGTTTATCTCCTCTCCAATTTTCAGCTTGAAACGTAATGGTTTTGGTTTTTGGTGTTAATTTATCAGGAGGGATTATGATTAACTTTTGGACATAAGCTCCCTCTTTTATTTCAACTCGAGCTGGGTGTTTCTCTTTAAGATCATTTATCGTTCCGTCTATAAAGTCATCCTTATTGTTTTTTTTAGAAAAAGTTATGGTAATTCTATCTGCTGGATGAATTTTTTCATTTGGACGAACGGCTTTTTCTGCACTTGTTACCTTAGTTGAAATACCATTTTTAGCAGAAGGAATAATAACTTTATATGGTAAATTTTCAAGGATCTTCAAATGAGTTAAGTCTGCATTTTCGTCATGGCGTAAAGCGTTTAATGGGTTTTCTCTTTTTCCTTCATATTTTTTATTGATAAATAAAACCCGTTTGTAAGATTCGTATTTCTCTTGACAGGGAACATCGAAATATTTTTGAAGTTCTTCTTCAGAGGAGTAGTAAATATAGGCTGCGTCTCTTTCTCCAGGAGAAAATTTTTCTATGTCGTTTTTATCAGCTATTGGCTGAACGAACCCCTGATATTCTTTTTTGATATCCTTGACAAAAGACCAATCTTCTTGAAAATAATCTAAATTATTGTATTCGTCAATATGTTTTTTTACATGATAAAATTCTACAGCAAGTTGATCTAAAATTTCTTTTATACGATTTCCTGGTATTTTACTTTCATTCGATATGCCCAATGAGAAACCTATATATCCAACTCTTTTATTTCCTTGAACATCTTTTATGATTCCGTATTTGGAAAAAACGCATTCATTTTTGGTAAAGCTAATTGCAAACCCCTTGTGTCCAATAGAGTTATCACTTGGGTTATCAGAGTTTGGATCAGTAACACCCGATAAGAATTCACTTGTAAAAGTCTTTGCACCATCTCGAGTACCATGTATTGTAATTTTCATAATTTATTTACTTAATATCTTTTTAAACCAATTATTCTCTTCTGGGTGAACTTCATTGAGTATTGTTTCAACTATATTTTTCGAATATTTATAATCGATTTTACTAATTCTGTTAAAATAAACATCTCCAATTGAGAATAATTTTATTTCAGGTTTTTTTATACTATGTTCTTCACATCGCCCTTCAATAACAGTATAAAAGTTTCCAAAATGTTCTCTAAGAAAATCTGCTGCAATTTCTACTTTGTTTTCGCCATCTATTGTATCAGCTTTTGTTATAATAAAATAAATTGCATTTGTTTTAGAACTAAATATATTATTATTGGATTGAAAATAAGTTCCAGCAGCAGATAAGTAATTAGCTTGAGATTTACTATCTCTCTTTTTTAAATTTGACAACTCCTTATCGTAGTCTATAAAGAAGAAATGAATTATCCGATTATTACTTCCTAATAAAAGCTCGATAGTTCGGAAGGACTTTTCAATTTCTATTCTTCTTTCAAGTTCTTCATCTTTTAAATCTTCTTTATCTTTAAGACCCTCCCTTATCTCAAGAAAATGTTCAAACACTTCACCACTTAACTCAAAAAAGGAAATTTTTCTATTCTTTTTTCTTTTTTCACTTCTGCGTCTTA
>DATGSA010000272.1:0-5399 GCA_035303085.1 Flavobacteriaceae bacterium | reverse complement strand
GTCAAGGTAGAAGAATTACCGGATTTCAACCACGTGGGAATGGAAGCTTACCGAATGTTAGAAAAAACCGGAATCTACGTATTACGCGCTTTGGCTTTGTATATCGGGTTGGAGGAAAATTATTTCGATAAATGGGTAATTGACGGAAACAGTATTTTACGCCCGATTCACTACCCTCCTATTTCTGAAGAACCTAAAAGTGCAGTTCGCGCAGCCGCTCACGGAGATATCAACTTAATCACTTTATTGATGGGTGCCTCTGCCGGTGGTTTGCAAGTGCAGCGCAAAGATGGAGAATGGATAGATGCGATTCCCAAAGAAAATGAATTGGTGATCAACGTCGGTGATATGTTAGAAAGATTGACCAATAACAAACTGCGTTCAACAATTCACCGCGTGACTAATCCTCCGATGGAAGACTGGGATAAACCACGCTATTCCATTCCATTTTTTATGCATCCGAAAAGCGATATGAAATTGAATTGTTTAGACCAATGTATTGACAAAGACCACCCGAAACAATATGAAGATATTACCGCCGGTGAATTTTTAAATCAACGATTGATAGAAATTGGATTACTTAAAGACGAAAAATAAATATAATTTAAAATGGACTTAAAAGATCAACTTCAATCCCTTTTCCCCGATCATAAACCTTCTAAGGAAGAAGAAAAACAAGAAAAGCAAGACGGACTTTGGATTCAAGAAGAGCCTTTACAATGTAAATTCAAAAAGAGAAACGGTAAACCTACCACCATCATTGATGGCTATACCGGAGCAAAAGAAGATTTTGAAGAGTTGACAAGAGAAATTAAAAAAACCCTTGGTGTAGGTGGCACCTTTAAAAATGAACAAATTATTATCCAAGGAGATTACCGCCCGAAAATCATGAAAATGCTTAAAGAAAAAGGGTTTAAAGTGAAACGCATTGGAGGTTAATTTTTTTAGATGAATATTTCTGCAAAAAATATTCTTATTGGATAAAACTTTTATTGATTACAAATACAAACATGAAAAAAACCGCGATTATTCTCGGTGCAACTGGGCTCACCGGCAGTCTTTTATTAGATGAACTCCTGGAAGATTCGCTATATGAAAAGGTTAAACTTTTTTCTCGTTCGTCGGTTGAAAAAAATCATCCAAAGATTGAGGAGTATTTGGTAGATTTACTCGATATGGATAGCTTCGCTTCTGATTTCCGCGGAGATGTGGTTTTCTGTTGCATCGGCACCACAAAAGCCAAAACCCCGGATAAAGAGCAATATAAAAATATCGATTATGGAATTCCCGTAAATGCGGCGAAGCTGGCCGAACAGAACAAGATCCCGATATTCATAGTGATTTCTGCTTTAGGCGCAGACCCGAACAGCAGTGTTTTTTACAACAAGCTTAAAGGCGAAATGCAAACCGAGGTGTTGAAATATAAAATCGACCAAACCTATATTTTACAACCTTCCTTGATTAGCGGACAACGGAACGAAAAAAGATTTGGAGAGGATTTAGCGAATGCTTTAATGAAGGTATTCGGGTTTTTAGTTCCGAAGAAATACAAAAGGATTTCTGCCAGTACTATCGCGAAAGCAATGCAAATCTTAGCCACTAAAGGTTATCCCGAAACGATAGTTTCTTCCCCAGAAATTAAAACACTCGTCGAATCTCCTCAAAGATAAATTACTCCTTCCCCAGCCAACCTAAAATTCTACTGTTTTTTATTCGCCATGTTCCCGCTGAATTCTCCAGTTCATATTTCACTCTGGATGAAGGTTTATTCTGTTGAATAATTTCCAATTGATTTCCTTCTACTTTAGAAACCAATCCAATATGGCCAAAAGAATTAAACATAGTCTTATCTAAGACCACCAAATCATCAACTTTGGGTTTCCTTTTACTGGGATTGCTATATTGCCTCAAATTTCGCTCGGCATTATACTGACCATCAGCTAAGTTTTTATCAAAAAAATCTTTCGCATGTCCATAACTATTGGGCATTTTATGATCCAGGTGCTCATAATAATAACGTTTCACAAATTCAACACACTGATATTCCAATCCTAAATTATAACCATCTGGAGTCGTATTCCGACCGACGACCGTATTGGTCGGACCGTTATAATAGACATAAACACCGTTTAAACTATCAATTTTCTGACCAACGGATTTTTTCTTATTTGAAATTTTTGAAATAATATTAAAACGCGAATCCTCACAGCTTAAAAAAGCAACTCCAATAATGCCCAACAAAAGGAGCATCTTAAAAAATCTAAGCTGAGCAGTCATTTTTCATAGTTAAATTTTAAGCAATTAGATGAATTGCTCTACCGCAGCAGCGCTGATTTTATAGTGTGAACCGTGATGCACAACTTTTCCATTTTTAATCAAAATCAATTGCGGAGATTCATGCCATACCTGAAATCGATTAGCCACTTCATCAGAAATAGCTCTGTAACTCAATAAATCCAATAAATAAAGCTCCACGCCTTCCCATTCCGGATCAACTCCACTTTCAAAAGCGCGAAAAGCCATCCGACTACTCGGACAACGAGTAGAGTGCTTGAAAATTGCCGCCAATTTATTATCGGATAATTCCATGATTTCCTCCAACTGAGCCATACTGTTCAACAGTTTCCATGGCACTACTTTTTCTTCTGTAGGTTCTTTCTTTTTGCCAAACAATCCAAATAATCCCATTTCTTCTCGTTTAAATTCGAAAAGCAAGTTATAAAAACATATCAAGCTTCCCTAATAAGAAATGAGCGTAATAAGCTTTTTCAAGTTGGATTGTAATATATTTAATTAAAACCACATCATTATTTTGTGGTGCTGAACTTTATTCAGCATCTCGCGAAATGTTATTTCAGTCTTGCTTGTAGCCTAACTCATTCAATTATAGCGGAAGAGGGTTGCGCGGGTTCTGAAATAAATTCAAAAAGACATGGGAAAATGTTCTTCTTTCGTCCAAATTTTATCATTTACGCATTTATGTAAATTGATTATTTTCAGCTATTTATGTTTCATTACCACGTTGCCATAGTTTGTCTTTTTTTAATATTATAAATTCAGTTTTGTGTCATTTTCAAAAATCTTTGTTGCTATCACAAAAATTATCACTCGGTACAACAAAAGCAAATTTTAGAGAACTCTTCAAGAGTTCCAAACCCCTTGAAGAGTTTACAGCTTGCTTATTCTCAGTGATTGGAAAAAACATCTATTACTACCCCAAGTTGCCTTATCTAATACAATAAACCCGGCTTTTCTGTGTCTTTTTTAAAAACCTTGTTTGCAAACGCGAAAATTTATTAAAAGTAAAATCGCCAATATTTCATTTATTTTTCAATAAATTTGGATAGACACTATGACTTTGAAATAAAACAAGCATTATGTATGACTTTTCGTCAGCATATATTCAGATTTGCGTGTCAAAATGTCTATTTTACAAGGCGGTATATAATTTGAAATAACTGAAGCGAACTTAAACTTTGACTATACAACATGAATTTTGATAACTTAACAATAAAATCACAGGAGGTACTCCAGCAAGCGCAACAGCTTGCTCATAATTTTGGACACCAACAAATTGAAAACGAACACATTTTTAAAGCTATTCTAACGGTCGATGAAAATGTAACCCCATTTATTTTACAAAAATTGGGCGTAAATGTTGATATGTTCACCCAAGTATTAGATAAAACGTTGGAGAGTTTTCCCAAGGTAAGTGGCGGAAACATTATGCTTTCCAGAGAAGCCGGAACGATGCTCAATGAGGCCAGCAGCATTGCCACTAAAATGAAAGATGAATATGTTACTATCGAGCATATTATCTTGGCGATATTTAAAAGCCGAAGCAAGGTCGCTCAAATTTTAAAAGATCAAGGCGTAACCGAAAAAGGGCTGCACGCTGCTATTGAGGAACTTAGAAAAGGAGATCGCGTTACTTCTCAAAGTGCGGAAGAGACTTATAATTCTTTAAATAAATATGCCAACAACCTCAATAAAATGGCAGAGGAAGGCAAATTGGATCCGATTATCGGTAGAGACGAAGAAATTAGAAGGATTCTTCAAATTCTCTCCAGACGTACTAAGAACAACCCTATTTTGGTCGGTGAACCCGGAACTGGTAAAACCGCTATCGCTGAAGGTTTAGCGCATAGAATTATTGAAGGTGATATCCCCGACAACTTAAAGGACAAACAAATTTATGCTTTGGATATGGGAGCGTTGATCGCCGGTGCAAAATACAAAGGAGAATTTGAAGAAAGATTAAAAGCGGTAATTAAAGAAGTACAATCTGCCGATGGGAAAATAATCTTGTTTATCGATGAGATTCACACTTTGGTAGGTGCCGGAGGCGGTCAAGGTGCGATGGATGCTGCTAATATTTTAAAACCCGCTTTGGCAAGAGGAGAATTGCGCGCGGTTGGAGCAACAACTTTGGACGAATACCAAAAGTATTTTGAAAAAGATAAAGCTTTAGAGAGAAGATTCCAGCGTGTTGTCGTCGATGAACCCGATAGAGAAAGTGCGATTTCCATTTTACGAGGAATTAAAGAGAAATATGAAACCCACCATAAGGTTCGGATTAAGGACGAAGCGATTATTGCAGCTGTAGAGCTTTCACAGCGTTATATTTCGGATCGTTTCCTTCCGGATAAGGCGATCGACTTGATGGATGAGGCTGCGGCAAAAATGAGAATGGAGATCAATTCGAAGCCGGAAGAATTGGATGTCTTAGATCGTAAAATCCTTCAGTTAGAAATTGAAATTGAAGCGATTAAACGCGAAGAAGATGAAGAAAAACTACAATCCCTTCAAGCGGAATTAGCGGATTTAAAAGAAAAAAGAAATTCGTTGAATGCGCAGTGGAAAAAAGAAAAAGACATTGTAGATCAAGTTCAGCAGGCCAAAACTGAAATTGAAAACCTCAAACATGAAGCACAGCGTGCTGAACGCGAAGGAGATTATGAGAAAGTAGCGGAATTACGTTATGGTAAAATCAAGGAAGCCCAAGCTAAACTCGAAGAATCGCAGCAAAAAATTGAAGAAAATAAAAAAGGCACTACGCTTATTAAAGAAGAAGTAACCCGCGAAGATATTACTGAAGTCGTTGCGCGGTGGACAGGGATTCCAGTTACTAAAATGATGCAAACCGAGCGTGAAAAACTACTTCACTTGGAAGAAGAATTAAGCAAACGCGTCGTTGGTCAAGAGGAAGGTATTAAAGCGGTTAGTGATGCTATTCGCCGAAGCCGCGCTGGATTACAGGATCAAAAAAGACCGGTTGGTTCTTTTCTTTTCTTAGGAACAACAGGAGTCGGAAAAACCGAATTGGCAAAAACCCTGGCAGCTTATCTCTTTGACGATGAAGAAATGATGACGCGAATCGATATGAGCGAATATCAAGA
>DATGSA010000271.1:0-12819 GCA_035303085.1 Flavobacteriaceae bacterium | reverse complement strand
GAAGGTCCCAAGGGTTGGGCTGTTCGCCCATTAAAGTGGCACGCGAGCTGGGTTCAGAACGTCGTGAGACAGTTCGGTCTCTATCTGTAGTGGGCGTTAGAAACTTGAGTGGATCGGACTCTAGTACGAGAGGACCGAGTTGGATTAACCGCTGGTCTACCAGTTGTCCCGCCAGGGGCACCGCTGGGTAGCTATGTTAAGAAGGGAGAAGCGCTGAAAGCATATAAGCACGAAACCCACCACAAGATGAGGTTTCTTTAAAGGATCCCCAAAGACGATGGGGTTGATAGGCCATAGGTGTGAGTGCGGTAACGTATTAGCCGAGTGGTACTAATAATCCGTAGAGCTTGTGCAGTACTTGCTTTTATATTTTTTCTATTTGAGATTAATTATATTTTTATTTTAATAATATGTCAACCCATACGGGTTCGCTTTTAGCGGATACCGAAAGTTTTTGGGTGGTTTAGCGACGGGGTTCACCTTTTTCCATTTCGAACAAAGAAGTTAAGACCGTCAGCGCAGATGGTACTGCTAACGCGGGAGAGTATGCCACCGCCCATCCTATTACAAAAGCCTCTTGAGCAACTTGCTCAAGAGGCTTTTTGCATGAGGGAATATATTTTATCTTTTTAAAGGTATAACTTTTTCGAATAATACTTCCTTATTTTTACTTGTGCAAACTTTATTTCGATTTGATATCCAGCTTAATTAATGTTGAGTTTAAAAAGAATCATAGTTTAAATTTATCCAAGTTGAAATTATTGGATATATTTAAACTTCAAACAAAGTTTAACTTCTTAAATCAATCGACATGAAAATTGGAATATTTTTAATGTGTATACTTTATACGCTAATTGGATTTGCACAAAATCAAATCCCTTCTAAAAAAGTGCAAATAGAAACAGCTGTTCAAGCAGCGCCTAAAATGTTTAGAGAAAATGCTAAAGTACTCGGGTACGATAAAAACGGGAAACTGATTACCCTGCGTAAAGGTTCAAATGAATTGATTTGCTTGAGTGATGACCCCAAAAAAGAGGGGTTTAGTGCCGCCTGTTATAGTGATAAGCTCGAGGATTATATGAGAAGGGGTAGAGAATTAGTGGCAGAAGGTAAATCAACTGAAGAAAAACAAGCAGCGCGTAAAAGAGAAATTGATGCTGGTGAATTGAAAATGCCAAAAGAAGCAGCAATGGTTTATGTTTTATCCGCTGATCAGGGAGATTATAATTCTGAAACTGGCGCATTGGAAAATACTCATTTGAGATATGTGTTGTATAAACCGTATATGACCGTTGAGGAAACAGGGCTGCCTGATAAACCACAGGGTAAAGGAATGCCCTGGCTTATGGATGCAAATACGCATCGTTCGCATATTATGATTACCCCTTAATCTATATTTTTAATTTTTCCAAGATACTTGTATAAAATTACCACTCTTAAAATTACTGTATATGAACCATTCTAAACCCGAGAAATATATTTGGAAGAAAAGCTATTCCCTGGTTTTGATTGTCAATGCTTTTTATATTTTGCTGTTTTATATTTTGACGGTAATATTTACTTAAGTTTTCATGGAGGTTTTAGATTGGGTTGTTCTTCTTGCCACACTATCTTTTATTGTCATTTTTGGGGCGATTAAAACCCGTAAACAAGATAAAGTACAGGATTTTTTAAAAGGTGGAAATCAAGGGAAATGGTGGACGGTTGGGCTGTCAGTAATGGCTACTCAAGCCAGTGCAATTACTTTCTTGTCCACTCCAGGCCAAGCTTTTAGCGATGGAATGGGGTTTGTTCAATTCTATTTTGGCTTGCCGATTGCCATGGTGATTATCTGCTTGGTTTTTATACCGATATATCATCGCCTAAAAGTTTATACCGCTTATGAATTTTTAGAAAGTAGATTCGATTTAAAAACCAGAACTTTAACCGCTATACTCTTTTTAATCCAAAGAGGATTAGCGGCGGGAATTACTATTTTTGCTCCGTCTATTATTCTCTCTGTCGTCTTGGGCTGGAATTTGATAACCTTAAATTTTATTATAGGGATATTGGTTATTATCTATACCGTTTCCGGGGGAACAAAAGCAGTCAACATTACCCATAAACAACAAATGGCAGTTATTTTTATTGGAATGCTTACGGCCTTTTTTATAATAGTAAGCTATCTGCCCGAAGGAGTAACTTTTGGAAAAGCTTTGAAGATCGCCGGTGCAAGTGGAAAAATGGAAGTCTTGGACTTTTCTTTTGATTTTGATAATCGTTATACTGTTTGGAGTGGATTAATCGGCGGCACATTCTTAGCCTTATCTTATTTTGGAACCGATCAAAGTCAAGTCCAACGTTATCTTTCCGGAAAATCAGTACGACAAAGTCAAATGGGAATGATTTTTAATGGACTGCTTAAAGTTCCAATGCAGTTTTTTATCCTTTTAACCGGAGTGATGGTCTTTGTTTTTTATCAGTTTAATGCAACACCGTTGAATTTTAATCCGTTAGTAGAAGAGGCCGGAGTTCAACAGGAACAGTATCAAGATTTACAAAGGGATTTAGAAATTAATCAAAAGAAGAAAGCAGAAGTATCCTTAGCTTTTGCAACTACAGATAATCCGGCAGAAAAAGCAGCTTATAAAGAAGAAATTAAATTTTATACGCAAAAAGACAGAGAAATTAGAGCTGCCGGAACAGAACTTGTCAGTGAGATGGATGAAAATATTGAAACCAATGATAAGGATTATGTGTTTATCTATTTTATACTCAATAATTTACCGCGGGGTTTAATAGGGCTTTTATTGGCGGTTATTTTATCTGCCGCCATGTCCTCGACAGCTTCCGAACTTAACGCATTGGCTTCTACTACAGTTGTCGATTTGTATAAACGCAATCAGAAAAAAGAACGCGATGAAGCACATTATATGAAAGCTTCGAGATGGTTTACTTTAATGTGGGGAGCAATGGCCATTTTAGTTGCCTGTACCGCTAATCTCTTTGATAACTTGATTCAGCTGGTCAATATTATTGGATCTATATTTTATGGAAATGTTTTGGGGATTTTCTTATTGGCTTTTTTCGTAAAATATGTGAAAAGCAGATCGGTTTTTACCGCAGCATTGATTACACAAGTCCTGGTAATAATTGGTTGGTGGTTTGACTGGATGCCTTATCTTTGGTTAAATATATTTGGTTGTGCCTTAGTGATGGGAATCGCCATAATTTTACAAACTTTAAATAAGAATAATCAACAGCAAGTAGCATAAAAAACAATGAGTATTGAAGTAAAAAATATCACCAAAAAATATGGAAATCAAAAAGCGGTTGATGATATTACTTTTACTATACAATCCGGAGAAGTGGTTGGCTTTTTAGGGCCAAATGGAGCGGGTAAGTCGACGACCATGAAAATCCTTACAGGATATATTCCGGCTACATCGGGTGAAGCTTTTGTCAATAAAAAATCGATTAGAACAGAAAAACTAAACCTTCAAAAACAAATCGGTTATTTGCCGGAACACAATCCGCTTTATTTAGAAATGTATGTGCGGGAATACCTTCAATTTTGTGCACGTCTTCATAAAATGCCAATGAATCGAATTGAAGAGGTCATTAAATTGACAGGATTATCTGCAGAAGCACATAAAAAAATAGAACAACTTTCTAAAGGATACCGTCAGAGAGTTGGTTTAGCCGCAGCTTTATTACATGATCCAGATGTGTTGATATTAGATGAACCCACCACGGGCTTAGATCCAAATCAGTTGGTCGAAATCAGATCGTTAATCAAAAAAGTGGGCAAGACTAAAACTGTTTTGCTTTCTACCCATATTATGCAAGAAGTAGAAGCGGTATGTGATCGGGTTTTGATTATTCACCAAGGGAAAATTGTTGCCAGTAAAAAGTTGAATGAACTCAAAGATGAAAATCGACAGGTAATTCAAGTAGAATTTGATTATCGGATTGAAAATGTGGCCCTCAGGAGGATGCCCAATTTGATTAAAATTGAAAATACAACGGGCAGTTTTTTATATGAACTCACTTTTGATACCAAGGAGGATATGCGTTCTACCGTATTCGATTTTGCAAGAGAAAACGGTTTAAAAATCCTTCAACTATCTCAGAAACTGAAAAATTTAGAGGATTTATTTAGAGAATTAACCGTTGAGAAATCAGTTGAATAACAGAAATGTATGCAATTAAAAAACTACTTATCTCAAGAATTTGGTCTCTCAAAAGAAATACTTGAAGACATTAGTAATGCTGGAACAAGACGAGTTTTTTCTAAAGGAGAAATTATTGTCAAGCCGGGAAACCTCTCTAAAAATGTGTTTTTTATTGAAGAAGGACTGGTTAAAATGTTTTATTACAAAGAGGATCGTTCTATTACCCATTACTTTTTTTCCGAAAATAATTTGATCACCCGCTCGGAGAATTTTTACGAAACTTCTCTTCACCTTAAAAAATCTGATTATGGACTTATGGCGCTGGAGTATCAAACCGCTATATTTCAATTTCCTTTTTCAAAAATTAAAAAATGGTCAGAGACCAGTGTTCAAATGAATAAAGTCATTCAACATATCTTATTGGATATCTTAAAAGGATTTTCAAACCGCCTGAACAGCATTCAATTTGAAAATGCTAAAGAACGGTATGCTCAACTACTCGCTGATAATCCGGAAATTATTTTAAGAGCGCCTTTGGGAGATATTGCTTCTTATCTCGGTATTTCTCAACAAACCTTAAGTGTGATGCGTTCGCGATTAAAATAAGTTTTTTAAGCTATCTTAAAAATTCATCGTATATTTTTGCGGATCTTTGCCAAGGTTCATAAAAACACGAAAAATGAATAATTTTAATAATCTTATTTGGGTTTTGGTCTTGCTCATCAGCATGAATATAAAAGTTAAGGCCCAAAATTTTGTGGAAGATGTTTTAAAAGAACCCATTCAGCAGGCTATCTCAGAAAATGCAGAAGTTCGCCTAAAGCAAATGGAAGGGGACGGAACGCAAATGGAAATGGAAACCGTTCAAGCTAAAAGACTTCCACAAATCTCTTTAATAGGTGGTTACGGATATTTATATGCTGAATTAAACAATGAATTCCCAACTCATTATTTACCTATTACCGGCACACCAATTTTCGAGGATGCTTTAGTTTCCAATTTTCAAACCCAAGTATTAATGGGAGGGGTTTCTGCACGTCAAGTGATTTTTGCGGGAAATCAAATTACTCAAGGCATTAAAGCGTTAGAGGAAAAGCAGAAAGCAGAACAGTTTTTAGCGGAAGCTGGAAAAGAAGAAATAGCGAAGGAAGTTATTCTGACTTTTGATCAATTAATGTTGCTTCATGAAGTTGATAAGTTGCTTGAAGATTCAGAGAAAAGATTAGAAAAGGAACATGATAAAGTTTTAAAGGCGATTGAAAATGGGTTAGCTATTCCCTATGACCGCGATAAAATCAAACTCGCCATATTGGAGCTGGAAGAAAAAAGAGTAGAGGCGGATGGGAATAAATCCGCTTTAAAATCAAAACTTCAATATCTCACCGGGATGTCCACAAGAGAAATAGAACAAATCACTTATGAATTACAGACATTTTTAGTTGATAAAGAGTCTTTGAGTTTGGAAAACCGAGCGGAATTAAAGGCGTTGGAATCCGGTAGAAAAGCAAAGGAACATGTCTTTAAAAAAGAAAAAGGAGGGAAATATCCGACCGTTTTTGCTTTTGGAAACTTGGCCTATGTGGATGCATTTGAATCGAGTGTCAAGTTTAAAGACGTTCCCATAGCCGGAGATGTAAAAGCAAATGCAGATCACATTCGGTTACAACCTGCCGCGGCTGTAGGAGTAGGATTAAAATGGGATATTTTCAAAGGGGGAGCTAATCGGAAAAAAATCGCAAAAGCGGAAATAGAATTGGAAATGAGCGAAATCAAACTAAACGATACGCGAGAAAAACTCGAGGTATTATTGAATAAGAATAAAATTGATTTGAATACCGCCGAAAAAAGAGTTTTGGTAGCGGATCAAAAGATGGTGATGGCCAATAACAATTTGAATTTAGCTACTAAACAATACAATTCCGGATTGATCGATATAACGGAACGCTTGTCGTCCGAAAACGAATTTTATAAAGTAAACTTGAATTATTATAACCAAATTCTAAACCAACGCAGTGCTGCTGTGGAGCTATTATTGAGTACAGGTGAATTGTTGGATAAAATTTTTGACGAATATGAGAATTAGAAAAATATTATTTCCGTTTATCTTACTGGTTTTTGTGTCTTGTAGTAAAGATAAAATCGATCCCGCTTTTATGGGGAAGATTGAAAGAGATCAAATTTCTGTGGTCACGAAAGTTCCTGGAACCGTAGAAAATGTTTTGGTGCACGAAGGACAATATGTTAATCAAGGAGATACGCTGGCTATTTTGGATATCCCTGAAGTGGATGCCAAGAAACAACAAGCCGAAGGTGCATTGAAATCGGCGGAAGCCCAGTATCAAATGGCGGTAAAAGGTGCGACAAAAGGTCAACTCAGACAATTGAAAAACAAAGTTGGCGGATTAAAGGAACAATTTGAATTTGCCCGAAAGTCAAAAGAAAGACTGGAAGAAATGTTGCAGGACAGTTTGATACCACAACAGCAGTTCGATGAAGTTTATGCCAAGTTTCAAGGAGCCAAAAATCAATATGAAGCTGCTAAAACCGAATTGGAAGAGGCGAAAATGGGAGCGAGAATAGAGCAGCAAACCATGGCATTAGGTCAGCAATTGCAAGCTTCAGGAGCTATTTCTGAAGTAGGTGCTGCAGAACGTGAAAAATACATGATTGCCCCCCAAGATATGTCTGTTGAAAACATCAACTTGAATGTGGGCGAATTGGCTTTGCCGGGATATCCGATAATTGGTGGTTATATCGATGCTTCAGTTCATTTTAGATTTACGATTGCTGAAGAAAAATTGGGAGAAATAGTTCCGGGAAAAGATGTGAAAATAAAAGTACTTTATAAAAATACGGATTTGATCGATGGAGAAGTTACTTCGGTTAAAGCCTTGAGTTCTTATGCAAATATTGCCACGGCCTATCCTGATTTTGATATGCAACAAACCATGTTTGAAGTTTTTGTACGGCCTAAAAATCCAGAGAAAGTAAAGGATTTGATCACAAAGGCATCGGTTTCTTTAGAACTTGATAAATAATTCAGCGTGAAGAAATTTTTACAATTAATCAATAGAGAATTCAGGTTGTTTTTCAGCAATAATGTGCTGAGACTGCTCTTCATCGGTGCTCCTATATTGTATGGGGTTTTGATTGGCGCGGTTTATCAAAAAGGAAAAATAACCGATTTGCCCGTGATTGTCGTCGATCAAGATCACAGTCCGATGAGTACGAAGTTCATCGATATGCTGCAAGAAACAGAAAGCATCGAAGTGGTTGATGTTTTGCCTTCCTTATTTGGAGCGAAAGATAAAGCAATCGATTTGGAAGCGACGGTAATTGTCGATATCCCAAAAGATTTTGCCTCGGGGATTCAACAGAACCGATTACCGGAAATCACGCTTTTTGTAGATGCTTCCAACACCTTGACTTCCAATACCGCTTTAATGGCTGTCAATACCGTTGCGATGACCATGAAAGCAGGAATCCAGATTGAATCTCAAATGAAGAAAGGCGTGCCGGAATATATTGCCAGTCAACATTACGAGCCTTTTAAAACGACTATAATCAAACAAAGCATTCGCAGTGGAAACTATTTATATTTTATGCTCCCCGGTGTTTTATTGACCGTTTTTCAACAAGTATTATTATTGGGATTGGCATTGACCTTTGCTTCGGAGTATGAAAGTGGAACTTTTACAGAATTGGTTGAGAAAATGCCCAATGCGCTGGGAATGTTAGCCGTCAAGATAATACCCTATATGATAATGTCTGTCGGAATTCTTTTATTATACTGGGGCTTTTCCAAATATTATAATATGATAATCGGGGGTGCTTTTTGGCCATTTGCACTGAGTACATTTGTTTTTATACTTGCTGTATGTGGAATAGGTGTGTTGGTCAGCATCGTTTTACCCAGTCAGTTAAAAGCAACAGAAGTTTTGATGGTCGTAGCCACCCCGAGTTTTATTTTGAGTGGATTTACTTGGCCGTTAAGTCAAATGCCGGTTTGGGTGCAATCGATTGCGGATTTAATTCCACTGACGCATTATCTGAAAACATTCAGATTATTATACCTCAATCACGCTGAGACTTATCACATATACCCGTCAATCATAGCGATGGCAGTTATCGCTGTAGTGTGCCTAACGGCTTCTGGAATTATATTGTTTTTTAAAATCAGAAAAACTAAAAAATTATTGCGGACTTTGAAGAGTTAGAAAATTTTTAAAAACTACTTGTTTTAGAATTCAACTTTTCAACCAATTCATCATAATCATATCCTGCCCGAGTTAAAACCCGCTTGGCAGCTTCAAAAACATATTTTTCTTTTTTAGGAGGATGAACTGGTGTAGGCGTGGTTTCATTTAATTTTTTTATGATTTCCGAAGTTTGGTCTTGAGTGAGTTTTTCACACACGTCATACATTCCGCCGGGTCGTTCTTCAGCTTCATCGTGTTTGTCAAGCACATATTTTAAAACTTTAATCAATTCAGCATTCGGATAAACTGCCATCAACGTAGTAATAGCAGCATGCTCTAATCGATACCGTTGAAAGTCAGGTAGCTGCTTTCCGTTATTGGCTTTTTTGGCAGCGGGAAACAACACGTTTTCTTCCATTTTGATATGTGTCAACAAAGCAATTCTAAATTCCTGATAGATTGTCATATCAATATTATCTGGATCTTTGGTGGCTTTTTCTAAAAGTGCATCAACCCGTCGATGGTCTTTTGAGAAAAAATTATGAATTGGCTTATTCATTTTTTTGATATTTAATTTGTTGAGTAGAAAAAAATCAATTTAAAAAGAGATAGCATCCGGTTTAGCACCTAAACTGATCAAGTGTTTCGTAATATCCTTCGTAAATTCTTTTGGCCCGCATACATAAAATCGTCGATCAAACCCGCCGATATTGTCGATTAAAAATTTTCGATCAATTCGATGTTCTCGAAATCCGATGACTCCTTGACGCGTAAAAACATTCATAAAGGCATTTCCGAGCATATCGTGTAATTCTTTGCCGAAAATAATATCATCTTGGGTTTTATTGGAATACAATAGAGCTACATCGCGCAGATTCCCAGTAGCTTGAAGTGCTCTAAAAATTGATATAAACGGAGTGATACCCGTTCCACCGGCCATAAATATCCCCGGACCTTTATACTCTATCGTGTCAAAAACATCGTGAAGAATAATTTCATCCCCAGCTTTCAATTTCCCTAATTCATTGGTAACGCCTTTGCGGTCTTGATAAATTTTTATGGTGAATTCCAGGTCCGGCCATTCATTTAAAGAAGTAAAAGTAAAAGGACGTTTGTTGTCTTTCCATCCGGGTTTATTTACCGAAAGATGCGTGGCTTGAGCTGGACGGTATGTGAAACCTTCAGGTTTTTCTACAACAAACCTTTTGACATCGTGTGTAATATAATGAGACTTTAGAATTTTTAATTGATGCATGAAAATTGATTTTGGCTAAAAATACAATCTTTACCCTATTTCTAAAGAATAATGCCTCAAATTAGATCTAACGGATAATAAAGTTGGATTTATCTACGCCTGTATTTCCTGTTTGTTCGTCATAACTAAAAACTATAACTTCATAAAAGCCGCTATTACCTTTAAATTCACCTAAAAAAGTATTGGCTTCTCCTGCATAAGTCAAATTAATTTCTTGAACTTTTTGTCCTTCCTTTGAAATAATAGCTTTTACTTCATAATCATCAGAATTCCAAGTTCCTCCGGGAGTGGTAGGACAGCCACAAGTCATAATTACATTTGCTTTTATTTTTACGGCAGAGTCTTTAGAAATAATCTGATGTCTTTGCGGGGATAAAACATCCACAATAAACCCCGGGATTTCCAGTACAATTCCATCGCCTAAAATATCTCTTTCAGGAATAACCCAAACTTGGGTGCTGCTTTTGATTTCCGCTTGTTTTGCATTAATCGGACCAATGGCTTCAATCGTGACAAAAGTAGGTTCCTCGATATCGAGTTTTGCCAAAAACCCTGCTGTTTCTTCATCGCTCAAATTCTCCCGTCTTTGGTGAGGTTGATTCATGATTACTTCAGTGTTTCCAGTGCTTCCTTGCGTAATTCCTTCCGCTAAAACGGCTCCGGTTCTTGAGTCTTTTATTTGAACTTGTGCCCCACCGATAGAAGTTCCGATAAATTTAGCGTCCTTGGCTTTGACGCGAACCATAATGTTGGTTTCTTGCGCTTGGGATTGAATTCCGAATAAAATAATAAGCGAAAAGAGAAGATTTTTAAAAAGCGAATTTATCATAGTGTTTATTTTTGTTTTGGCAAAACGCCGGTAATTTTTGATCAATAAAACCTCGTAGGCATTTTAAAATGAAGGGGGTTCTCATTTAAATTTTCAAAACATAACAAGAGCAAAGATAAAGATTTTAGTAATCAACAGATTATTAAAACAGGTTAAACCTTTTTTATAAATAGGTATTCCCAGAAACATTAAGTTGAAATAAACAGTTTATTTGGCTCCTAACTTTTGGAAGGATGAGCGTTAAATGAACAAATGATGAAGTAAAAGCTTCTTTAATCAACTCAGCACAACGGATGTAAAAAGCACTGCCTTTTTTCAAATTATCAAACGGACTTCTCCTAACTCTTGTATTTTATAAGGAAATCCTTCACCCGGTGCACCGATGAACATAAAGTTAGTTGGTACGTTCCAACGTTGGGATAGTTCCTTAATTTTTTCCGGATTAAATTCCCCTCTTTCCTCTATCAATTCAATATGAATATCGGGATAAGCCCGATCCAAAACTTCAATATCCTTCTTCAATCCTTCAGGTACGCTTTTATCCTCCGGCAATACGCTGACAATTTTAAGGCGACGGGTAGGTTCGTTTTTTTTCATATAAAGCATCACTTTGTTTAAGGTTTCCACGTTTTCATGGTTGGTGAAAAAGATAAATTCTTGTTTGTTCAATATCGCCAAATAATGAATCGTTTTACGGTACATATATTTGAAAAAGCGATTATCTTTAGTAAAGAAATACTTTAATATTAAAAGAAATCCGCGCAAAATATAATCGCGATAAAGCATAAAAAATATAACTGCTAAGGTTGGAATCAGGTATTTAATAAAAATCACTAAATAATCCGGATTGAGATAGATATTTCCCCCCAACCCTGCAGAAATCCCCAAAATAGCAATGACCACTGTAATCCAGCTGGCGCGCTCCGGGCGTGGTAATGTATTCCTGTTTATTTTTAAAAGAATGTTTCCCAATCCAAAAAGAATCATCACAACGAGAAATGCAATGGTATATACTCCCGCCAGTTGTTCGATACTGCCTTCGGTAACAAATAGAATAGAGATACAAAGGCCACAAAAAATAATCGAAATAAAATAAGGACTTTTTCGGCTATTTTTAATTAAAAGAAAATTAGGTAAAATGCGATCTAAAGCCATACGTTCTACCAACCCATTTACACCTACAAAAGAAGTAAGTACCGCACCACTAAGCACCAAAGAGGCATCTATGCCGATAAGCACAGACAACCAATGGCCTCCCGATTTATCTCCTAAGAAAGACAATAAGGCATTTTGATTATTAGCTACTACATCCATCGGTAAAATTGCCAAAGCTAAAAAGGCAATCAAGGGATTGAAAATACTGACTACAATCCACATGTTGCGAAGCGTTTTTGGAAATACGCCTTCTTTTTGTTCCTCGACATAATTTGCTGAAGTTTCAAAACCACTGATGCCCAATAAAGCTGCCGAGAAACCAAATAACAACGCCAGCGCTATACTTCCGTGTTTTACCGGCTCTCTTAAATTGGTAAGAAACGTATCAAACCCGTTGGTAAAGAAGAAATAAATGCAGAAAGAACACAGGATCGTGAGAGAAAGCAGATGGAAAATAAACAGGACAATCGCAACTTTAGAAGATTCACCAATTCCTATAATGACTAATCCCATAAAAATCAAAAGTAACCCGATGATTGTGGGTAAAATGGGGATAGCGCTCCAAACGCTGTTGGCATAATATACTGCTTCACTTCCGGAAAGTACAGCTGTGGCCATATAAGAAAGAACCGTAAGCGCAGCAGCTAAAGAGGCCGTAGATTTTTTAGTGGTATTTAAAAGTGCATTATACGCACCGCCGTTTAAAGGTAATGCGCCAACTACTTCTCCATAGATTTTTCGAAATAAAAATAAAATAGCAGCGACAATTAGCAGAGAAATCCAAGCGTATTGTCCGGCATAGGCAATAGCTAAGGCAGAAACGTAGAGACAAGAAGAACTGATGTCATTCCCCGATATAGCAGTAGCTTCAAGCTGATTTAGTTTTTTATAAGCCATAAATTATAGATTTCTAAAGTTTTATATTAAAAACCCCTGTAAATTAGTTTATAATAAAATTACACAAACGATTTTGTTTTTTCGCTAATAGAATTGATTTTCGCAAGAAAAATCTTATCAAAGCTTCAAATCGTTGAGTGATTCGAGAATTTTTAAGAGGAGTTGGTCGGTTAAAAATTTGATTTTAAAATATTTAACGGCTCTTTGATGAGTCTGTTTTATTATTACCAATATCTTGTAACCAAAAAATAAAGATGGAACTCTTTAAGGAAAGTAAAATAGAAACCGTTAATCCCGCCACGGGTGATTCCATTAAAGAATATTCTTTTA
>DATGSA010000270.1:0-5160 GCA_035303085.1 Flavobacteriaceae bacterium | reverse complement strand
CAGGAAAAGCTGACGACTTGAAAATCAGCAAAAGTGGATCAGGTGATGTTTATGCTTATGGATTAAAAGTGAACAACGCCAGTATTAACAGCACAGGTTCAGGCGATAGTGAATTACAGGTTAAAAAGAATTTAGAAGTCTCACAAACCGGTTCTGGAGATATTCGTTTTAAAGGACAGCCAAAAATTCAATCTTCTTCCACTGGTTCAGGTAAGGTTATTGATGTAAATTAATGTTGCCTAACTCCCTTCATTTTCTTAGGTTAACATCCATAATTTAAATGATTTTCACACCAGAAGATTTCACATCTCTTTAGAACTAAGACGAATTGACTGATGAAAATCCGTATTTTTGTTAGTGAATTAACAAACAACGAATGATGTCCACACAAAATATTTTAGTTAGCGGTGCCAATGGTAATTTAGGAAAGGCTGTTGTCCATTATTTTCTTGAAAAAGGAAATAATGTGATAGGTTTAGTTCATCACAAAAAAGAAAAAATTCAAAACAAAAATTACGAAGAGTTTGAAGTGGATTTGACAGATGAATCCAAGGTTCAAAATTGTTTAAAAAACATTCTTGATAAATACCAACAAGTTCATGTCAGCGTATTGGCGACTGGTGGATTTGCTATGGGAAACCTTGAGAAAACAGGAATTAAGGAATTACGTTTTCAATATAAATTAAATTTTGAAACTGCTTACAATGTAGCCCGTCCACCTTTTCTGGATATGAAAAAACAGCAGTTTGGAAAAATATTTTTTATTGGTTCCGAGCCGGGAATGGATACAACTAAAGCCAAAGGAGTCGTCGCTTATGCCTTGGCAAAATCGCAGTTATTCCAGTTGGCCAACATCATCAATGCGGATACTAAAAAGACAAGAATTCAAGCTCACGTAGTTGTTCCCGCAACAATCGACACCCCGCAAAATCGAAAGTCTGTTCCGGATGCGGATTTCGGCGAGTGGCAAAAACCTGCTGATATTGCAAAAATCATTGGAAATTATTTAGAAAAGCCCTCTAAGGATAAAGAAATCATTATCCTTAGAGAGGAATTGAAGTAAAGTCAATAATGATTGATTTTTACTCTTTCACAAATTTAAAATACTCCCTACTTCCATTTTGCTCGATACCCAATAAATAAACCCCGGGCTGAAGTTTGGACACATCCACTTTTTGGCTAAGTCCGTTATCGGCTTTTTGGATATGGACCTTCCTTCCGTTGAGATCATAGACCACAAGCCGGGCTTCGGCAGAAAGAACCGATTGCGTCTGCAAACTGAGTTTCTCCCGGGCCGGATTGGGATAAAGCACAAAACCCTGCTTTTCAAAACCGGGAAGCGAAAGGTTCTTCTCATGAAGGAACTTTACTACAAAAGGATGTTGATTACTTGCCGTGACATCAATGGGACTATCGAACAAAGCATTCTCTGATATCACTTCTTCAGAAAGAGATGTTGTTTTTCCCATAATATAGAGATTATCATCCCGGTCTTTTGTGATACGAGAAACTGTATCGTCTCCACTCCCCCCGAAATAGGACATCCAGTTTAAGCTACCATCTACATCATTCAAACTTCCAAAAGCTATGTCAAAACCTCCTGCATGCGTTGTTTGATAAACACCCTCAGTAGCAAGACCTATCTCAGTAGTGCCCCCTGCAAAATAAACATTCGATTTATCTTGAGCATATATTGCAACAACCAAATCAGTAACAATATTTCCTGCCGGCTCAAACAAATAAGTTCCCCAAAACTTGTTTCCGTTTATATCAAGTTTTTCCATAAAATTCTCTTTGTATGTTGTTTTAACCGGCTTATAGGCACCCTCCGTACCAATGGAGTCGTTATCTATAGCAGCGCCTTGTATGTAAAAGTTATTATTGTTGTCGATTTCAAACAAACGAACAGAATCATAAGATACATCTGCTTCAAATTCAGCATATAGAGAGCCATCAGGAGCAAGTACCCTCATCCTTGTATCTCCGGAGAATTTTCTAATAAAATAAACAAAATAGCCTTCATTTGTCATTACAAACCAAGAAGAAGACGTAGTTCCCGCGCCCTGTGTCCCCATCTCTTCCGATGCTGTCATTAAATACGTACCCCAAACTGGCACACCGGATTGCGCATCAATTTTCTGTAAAAACCTTCGGCGTGTTTGGTGCGGCAGTTCTGTTTCCCAATCTGAAATATAAGTGCCCGGAGTAGCGATTCCTTCCTAAGAAGTCGTGAGGCCCACCAGATAAATATAATCTCCTTGCACAAAAGGTTGTTGATTTTCAACCTCTTGGTTTCCGTTATAATAAGAACCCCACAGTTTTTCACCTTGCGGATTAAATTTCATGATAAAGGCATCTCGTAAATGAAATGGAGGGATGGTAACCCACATATCCAGTTCCGGCACATACATTTCATAAGGATCAGACCAGTTGTGATGAAAGTTTGGGTGATAACCATTTTCCGTTCCGATGCCTTCTTCAGTGGCCGTATTTCCGGTGTAATAAATATTCCCCAAATCATCAGTTAATATCCGCCCTCTAAATGAAGCATAAAAAGAAGTTGGATTTTCAGGTATGGGTGGACCAAAGAGGTTGACGAACTCTATGTCCTGATTGCCCGATATCTTTGCCATATAATGATAAGCATCCGCATCAGGATTGGACACAAAAGGTTCTAAAAATTGATAAGGCCTTGGTTGCCAATCATCACTCTCCACCGTCTTGCCCGTCGTCAAAATATTACCGTCAAGATCAAAATATCCGGTCATATAACTTGACCAGTCTATTTCTGCATAAGGAAATTCTTCTTCCTGGGCATAATTATTTTGAACTATGAGAAAAAAAGTTATTGTCAGAAAGAGTCCAATACCTTTTCTTAGCTTTTCAAAACTATTCATAATTTAAAGTTGCTAAAGCATTACCATAACGATTATATCGAATATCCAAAATATTATTTTGTTGTGGATCAACCATTTGTAAAATATAATAATTTGGCCCATCAACCAAGAGTTCCACAATTCCTGAAACATAAGATGAAGTGCAACCCACTCCACCAGTAGATAAACCTAATGTACCTCTTGGATAGTCTTCATAATCAACAATAGCATTATTTGAATCCAGAAGAGGCTTAAAATCATAAAATCTTTGCCCCAGCCAATCCAATTCAACCGGTTCACAATTGTTATAACCAATAAAGGAAGAAATACATTCACTATTGGTACCGTTGAAGGAGTATAAAAAGCTTCCATTATTTATTTGCAAGACTGAATAGGGTTCAAAAATAAAAGGCAGGGCCTGAGACCAATAATCATCGCATAAATTGTCATCTTCCACAAAGCCTAAAAATGTATAAACTTCATATTCCCCAATGGGAGGACTGGTATATGAATTATTGGTTATTGTCAATGGTACAGCTTTTCCGGTACCCAGACCTATTATAAAAATAACAAAAAATAAAATAATCTTTTTCATAGCATTTGATTTTATTGATTTTTGTTTATTGTATTTCCATAGAATTTTAAAGCTTGATGAATAAGTTTAATTTCATCATTACCAAATTCTTTTCTAATTCTATTTAAATCATAACCATTTTCAAAAAGTAAATTTTTACTTTCTTCTTTTAAAAAAAGAAATTGCAAATTTTTCAAGTTCATCTTGAGATAAGGTTTGATGTAAATGGGAAAATTCATTACCTGACAAACGCAAAATTTTCTCATGAAAATTTTCTTCCGCTTTAGTAAGGTTAATTGTTAAGGTCTTTACGCGCATAGCGTCTTTCATTTCAATTTCATCTTTAGCTGATTTCGATGTTTTAAGAGAATTTGGAAAATCATCAAAAGATTCTTGAACACAAGAAACTACTAAAACAAACAGAAAACAAAATAATAACGTGTTTTTCATAACAAAAGTTTCTAAGTTACTTTCAAATATAGTTAAAAAATCTAAACAATTCTATTTATACCCTAAATATTTCCTTGTCATTATTTTATCCAAAATCTTTTCCCGCTGCAATAAATATTCATCTTTTCAACCCAATCCATTTTTGCGTTCAGAATTTTTCTGTTGCTTCCCATTTTTCTTTGTATTCTTGCAAAAGTTTTATCAGAAAAAAGAAACAAGACTATGAAAAAATATGATGTAGCCGTTATAGGCTCAGGTCCTGGAGGATATGGATTTGAACTTATCGGTAAAAAACTTGATTATTAATTCAACGGGGTCTGGAGATATAACACTTTCAGGAAAAGCAAACGATTTGAAAATTAATAAAAATGGTTCCGGTGATATTTATGCCTATGGTTTGAAAGCAAAAGACGCCATTGTTAACAGTTCGGGATCAGGCAATAGTCAGTTGCAGGTTAAAAGAAATTTAGAAGTTTCAAAAACCGGCTCTGGAGACATCTATTATAAAGGACAACCTGAACTAAAAGCTTCTTCCACCGGTTCAGGAAAGATTATCGATGAGAATTAGAATTAAGGTTATTATGATTAAAATCATTTTTTAACTTTAAAGATCAGCCGCAAAGTCATCCATATAAGAGACGCGTTGATCCAACCAATCGATTAATTGTTGTGCTGCTTCCTCTGAGCTCCCTACTCCTTGATTCCACACCGCGTAATCCAATTGGTAGGAACCACTGATGGTTTCGGCATACGCTAATATATAATTTATCAATTCCGGATATTTATTCGTTTTAAAATCTTGCCACCGTTCTTTATATAGATTTTGAATTTCCGGATCCTCCATAAATCTGCTAAAAAACACGCCGCCCACCAGACTTTCATCTTGTACAAACAGCGGAATTTGAGCATTATTAAAATGGGTGTTTTGTCCAGAATCATATCCAAAGGCCCAATCAAAATCCCACACCGGTCCCATTTTGTATTTTCCATCTTGATGTTTATGCATATAAGTACTTTTCGGATGATTGATTTCTCGATTTAAACTTAGGTTATAAACGATGAGATAGTTCACAAAATCCTCAGCAGAAAAATAATCTAAGTAATCATTGTTGGGAAAGGCTACATCAGCTACAGCTGATTCCATTATATGAAAATCGTTTTTAGCTTTTGCCAATTCAGTTTGCACCTCATCGGGAGAGAAATTTTTAAACTTGGGATACCGAATCATCACCGGCAAATCATAAAATTCAGAATAAAACA
>DATGSA010000269.1:0-4889 GCA_035303085.1 Flavobacteriaceae bacterium | reverse complement strand
GCGATGACTAAAAGTGAAATCACCATTAAAAATGTCGGCTGGGATAAACTCGGTCTTATTCCCGGAGCATTTAAAAAACTGGGAATAACCCTTGAGAAAAGAGGAGATGATATTTATATTCCCGCCCATCAAGATGGTTATGAAATCCAAAGTTTTATAGACGGATCTATTATGACAATCAGCGATGCTCCATGGCCGGGATTGACGCCGGATTTGATCAGTATTCTGCTGGTGGTAGCTATTCAAGCTCGCGGAGAAGTTCTAATTCATCAAAAAATGTTTGAAAGTCGTCTGTTTTTTGTCGATAAACTAATCGATATGGGAGCAAAGATTATTCTTTGTGATCCACATAGAGCAACGGTAATAGGGCACGATTTTAAATCCTCTTTAAAAGCCACAACAATGTCAAGTCCGGATATTCGTGCGGGAATTGCTTTGTTAATCGCTGCTCTTTCCGCTAAAGGAACCTCCGTGATTCATAATATTGAGCAGATAGACCGAGGATATGAAAATATCGATGAAAGACTGCGGAAATTGGGTGCGAGAATTAAAAGGATATAAATTAAAACAGGAAGTTATTTGCTGTTTTAAGTTCAGCTAATAACCCAATACAAACTTCGTTCTACAACAAGAGAAGAGCAGCTTGGAAAGTTTTCAATCAGGAAATCTGACTTGTTTTATAGATGTTAATTTAAAAAAGCACCTGATAATCAATGAATTATCCGTAATTTTTGAAGCTAAAAAAGCAAAGTAAATTTCATAATCGAAATTGCTTTTTAATTTTATTTCAATTAAAGATTTGTCTTATGCAAACGAGCGCCAGTCTGAATTTTCAGCGTACTCCAATATCGGTTTAGCATCATTATAGTCGGTTAAGTTGGTCAACAGTTTTTTAATATCCATTTCCATATGTTTTAAACAATTTTCATATAGATCTTTTCTGTAACCCTTTTGCGTAATATTGAAGGCGTATTGAAGACTCACCAGTCGCGCCACAATTTTCCCTATCGTAATCGACTGTCGTTGGACGGTATCTGTTGGCAACTTAAATTGCAAATGTTTTTTAAACCTATCAATTATCAAATTGCAATAATCAGTTTTACTGAGAAAGTCATAAAAATTGATGTCTTTCATTTTCCTCATTTGCTTTCCAATCATTTCTGCAATTTGGGTATAGAGCATTTCATTAGAACCCTCAAATATCTGAAAAGGACGACTGTCCATAATTCCTCTTCCGGCAATATTTTCTATTTTATAACCACCCGCTCCGGACAATTGAGCACAGATGTTGGCAGCTTCATTCATCAGATCTGAAACCAAGGCTTTAATACTGTTGGCTTCCAAACCATAACTCGAAAGGTCATTGTCAATGCCACTGATTTCAGAACTGCGGGCACACATCCCGGAACAAATAGTGTAAGAAGCTTGTATTCGCGATAATTGATATTGAACCGAATCGAGCTCGACCAATAATTTGCCACCAACTTTTCTATTGGTGACTTGCTTAATCGCTTCATCGAGCATTCGTTTTATAAACCCCATTCCCATTCCCGGAAATTGCATTCTACTTCTATGTAAAACATCTAACATCATCTTGATGCCGGTACCTTTTGGTTTCAATTGTTGCTCTTTGGGCAAAGCAATGTCGATATGATTCAATCCGTAAGGAATCATATAAAGTCCCGGATTATTAAAATACCGGTCTACTTTTATTTCCTGTTTTATTACTTTGTTTTCAGTCACAAAAAAAGAAACATCCCGGGAGAGTTTTCCTGATTTCAATTTTTCTCTGGCTACAACAAGCCAAAAATCCGCCATTCCGGTAAGTCCTTGCCAGTGTTTTTGACCTTTAATTTGAATTTCACTTTCTTTTTCCTCATAAAAAGTGGCCATATTTAAGGCATCACTTCCAAAGTCGGGTTCTGTAATCATCAATCCACCCATTACTTTTTCATTGAGGAATCTGTCAAATATTTTTCTCTTCACCTTTTGATCACCATATTTAGCTAAAGGTTCTAAAAACAAACCAATGTTGATTCCCAAAGCCAAGGATAGTGGTAATGACTCATAAGATGCAGCTGATAAAACGCTAAGACATTCTTTTACCTTAGCTCCTCTACCACCAAATTCTTCCGGGATGGCAACCGTAAAAGGCTCAAGATCAAGAATTTCAGACCACACCTTTTTTGGCAGTCCACGTTCAAGAGAAAGTTCATTAATATTTGTTTCTACGCGAAATAAATTGTGTAAGCTTTTAGAAAAATGGCTGATAAATGCATTGAAATCTGTAGTCATTGGGTGGATTTTGAAGTGGTAAAGATAGTATTTTAAAAATGTAAAGCTCCAAAAAGGAGCCTTACAATTATTAAAAATATTTGAATGTTTTTATTAGTCTACTAATCTAACATTCACTGCATTGGGTCCTTTTTTACCTTCTTGCACTTCATATTCAACTCGGTCGTCTTCTCTGATCTCATCTTCCAATCCACTCACGTGTACAAATACATCGTTGGTTTCATTGTCAGGTTTGATAAATCCGAATCCTTTTGTTTCGTTGAAAAATTTTACTGTTCCTGTTTCCATGGTAATTAATTATTAAGTGTTAAAAATTTAATTTTAACGGTGTTTATTATTATTTAAATTGATTTGCAGTCGGAGATTAGTCTTCTAATCTTACGTTTACTGCATTAGGTCCTTTTTTACCTTCTTGTACTTCATATACAACTCGGTCGTCTTCTCTGATTTCGTCTTGTAGTCCACTAACGTGTACAAATACATCTTTTGACTCGTTATCAGGCTTGATAAATCCGAACCCTTTTGTTTCGTTGAAAAATTTTACTGTTCCAGTTTCCATGATATTTAATTATTAATTGTTTGTAAATTTATTTTAAAGGAATAATTTATTTTTAGTTGATATTCCTTTTTCTTGTTAATTTGCTCTTTCCAAAAAAGGTTGGAGCGTCTTTGATTTCTGTATCTAATTTAGGTTTTATTCTTGAATTTTTGTTTGATTTTTAAAGGTTATTAATTGTTTAATTCGCACGGTGTGCGTGTTTTATCGGTATATTAAAACCGATAAGTTTTTGAATGTCTTTAAAATGTTTTCTTTCATCTTGATCACAAAAAGAAATAGCGGTTCCCTTTTTCCCGGCTCTTCCTGTTCGTCCAATGCGATGAACATAAGTTTCGGCAATATTGGGTATTTCATAATTTACCACATGTGGTAATTCTTCAATATCCAGCCCCCGAGAAGCAATGTCTGTTGCCACCAAAACTCTTATTTTGTGTTTTTTAAAATCTCCCAAAGTGCGTTGCCTTGCATTTTGAGACTTATTGCCGTGAATTGCAGCTGCGAATATTCCTTTTTTAGCCAGTTTCTTAACTAACTTGTCCGCCCCGTATTTAGTTCGAGTAAATACTAAAGATTGTGCTATGGATTTGTCTTTGAACAATTCAATCAGCAATCCTGTTTTATTTTTCTTTTCAATGAAATATACCGATTGATCAATAGTTTTGGTTGTAGAAGAAACCGAAGCTACCGATACTTCTATAGGGTTTTTTAGAATCGAATTGGCAAATTTCCGAATGCTCTTAGGCATAGTTGCCGAAAATAACAGAGTCTGATGTTTTGAAGGAGCGTAAGAAATAATTTTTCTCACATCTTTTATAAAACCCATATCCAGCATACGATCTGCTTCATCTAAAACCAGGATTTCTAATTTGGATAAATCGATATAACCTTGTTGAATTAAATCTAATAATCGTCCGGGAGTAGCGATAAGCACATCAACACCTTTTTTTAGTCCCCTTATTTGAGGATTTGCCGAAACTCCTCCAAGCACGGAGAGGTAACGCAAAGGCAGGTGTTTGCCATAACTTTTAAAACTACTCTCAATTTGTAGTGCTAATTCTCGGGTAGGGGTTAGTACCAATGCACGAATACCGGAATGTTGTTGTTTTTTACTTTGTAAATTCTGTAGAATCGGAATTGCAAAAGCGGCTGTTTTCCCTGTGCCTGTTTGGGCACATCCTAAAACGTCTCTACCTTTCAATATGGAAGGAATTGCTTTATACTGAATTTCTGTTGCCGTAGTATAACCAACCTGAGATATGGCACGGACCAAAGGTGGTATTAATTTTAACTCTTTAAATTGCATTAACTGTAATAATTAACCGATTTCACCCGGTTTTTAAACTGTCTTATTGCCTTAAAAATCTAAAGCCAGTTCGTAATAAATAGGAAAGGAGAAATGATTAAATGACGATTACTCTTTTCCAAAACTTTTATCCTAATTCAACGTTACTTAAAAATTTATTTCAAAACATGAAAAGGAAGTCCTACAAGTGCACCGAAGTGCATTTAATATTTTAAGCTGTAGGGCGCTTATTAATCATAAAATATTGTTTTTGATAATTGGCTGCTGAAATTAGCGATAACTGAAAGAAAGAATTAAGCGTTCTATACAAAGTAAAAAGCAATTAGGCAGAAGCCTGTATTATATTTAATGTACAAATGTATAACATTAAATCGATTAAAAACAAATTTATTTATTTGTTTTATATAATTATTTTGAAGCAGACGTTTAATCACCTCTTTAAACACTATAAATCAGCTCAATACAATTAAATATTTCCAATGAATATCTGCTGATAATATTTAGTTATTATTATCAGACTCTCTTCTTTTCGATAAATATATATTGACAAACCCCATTATTATGCCGAATCCTACGCCTGTCAGGATTAAATTGAGTAAACCCGTTTCAGGAATTCCTCTGTCCAATAGCATTTTAATGGCAATAAATGCCAGACTGTAAATTAAAAAACTATTAAAAAATGTCTTTTTCTGTTTTGGAGTTATTTTCAAATTAATTGTTGTTTAGGCAAGT
>DATGSA010000268.1:0-7004 GCA_035303085.1 Flavobacteriaceae bacterium | reverse complement strand
GAAGATTTACAACAAAAATTACAGTTTCCTAGCGGGTAAATACAAGGGGGCTTACTTTTCAAAAACCTAAAATAAAAGCCTGTTTATGCGGGTTGACAAGAGCTTTTTACCTAATTTTGAGTTTTACCGGACAACAGTGATAAAAAACAATAAAAACTTAAATCATAGAAGATTAAATTGATGAAAATTTTATATCTCCACGGGTTAGATGGCAGGTTGAATGATGAAAAACACCAAATCTTAGTCAATTATGGGAAGCCATTTGCACCGACAATCGATTATCGCAAAGACAAGAATAGCATTGTTCGACTGGTGGAGGAATTTAAAAACAAAGACATCGATGTAATAATCGGCAGTAGTATGGGTGGTTTTGCGGGTTATCATATTGCTGAAGCCCTACAAAAACCCGCATTGCTTTTTAATCCTGCTCTAGCCCAACGGTCGGTTCCACAAGAAATTCCGGAATACAACAATCTTCAACAAAATTTCAAGCGAATTGTTTTGGGCGCACAAGATCAGGTGGTTGACCCTTCCGGAACTTTCAGATTTTTAACGGATACCTTAGCTACTCCTATAAATTATGCCATTCATTTCCGTCAAGATCTGGCGCACCGCATTCCGGTGTCGATTTTTGAAGAGGAAGTGAAGCGATTTTTTAAGCAGTTGTGAAAAACTTTATTAGATTCAATTATAAAGATTGCCATTCCGAAAAATCAACACAAAAACAAATATAATTCGGTGATGTTAAAAATTCATCTCCCATAAACTGATTTTACAGTATCAGAACCTCTTCGCTTTAGAAATCAATCACAACACTTTCCTTTGTGATATCACTTCAACACATTAAATTTGCTGCTTAAAATTTTAGAGCGAGGTTATTGGTTATTCTTCTTATGGTGAATGCTAATGCTTTCCACTCAAACAACTCAATCTAAACTCGCATGCCCACAATATCGCGTCAAACGCTAACCATTTTATTTCTGGCTTTTTATATTATTGGGATTATTGGGGTTGGCATATGGAATCGAAGAAGCGACAGTAGTGAGGATTACTTTTTGGCTTCTCGACAACTTCCCGCATGGTTATTGGCGATTACCTTCATCGCTTCTTGGTGGGGCGGCGGCTCGGCGATTGATTTGGTTGATCACGCGCACCGACATGGATTGAGTACATTTTGGATTTACGGCGTGCCGGTACTTATTGCCACGGCATTGATGTTTTTATTTGCCAAAGGTATTCGGAATATCGGGACCATTTCTCAACCCCAACTGATGAAACAACGCTATAACGGCACAGTTTCTCTACTGCTCACTATCTTCATCATTATCTTTATGGTTATCGCTGCGGCGGTTCAAGTAATTGTCGTCGGCAAATTCTTTCAAGCTTTCTTTAATATGAGCTATGAATCCGGCGCATTATTAGGAACCGGAATTGTCTTAACCTACTCTCTTTTTGGCGGATTTAAAGGGGTCGTTTTAACCGATTTGTTGCAGTTTATCTTCTTCCTCTTCACCGTTTTGTTTTTGTTTTTTGTAGCCTATAACGATTCCGGCGGAATTGAAGCGGTAAAAGCTACCGCGCTTGCAAAGGAGAAATTCGGTTATACTTATTTCTTCAACAATGTTGCCGATAACTTGGCTTATGTAATTACGTTTGGAACCTCTTGGATGATTCAAGCCAATATTTGGCAACGTATTTCTGCAGCCAAAAAGGCTATTGACGCCCGAAAAATGATGGTGATTAGTTTCTTCGCCTTTATTCCACTTTACCTGATGGTGACTTATACCGGAATGTTTTCTTCCGTGATGTATGACGCTGTTCCCAAAAGCGGAATTATTCCCAATATGATCAGCAACTTATCCAGTCCGATTTTAAGTGCAGTTCTTTTTGTGGGCTTGTGCTCGGCAATTATGTCGACAATGGATTCCTTAATCAATACCGGCGCTTTGTCGCTGACGGTAGACATCTATCAAAACTACCTCAACCCGAATGCAAGTTCAAAACACAATGTATTTATCGCAAGACTCTCAACTTTTATCATGGGCGGAGTTGCGCTGTTTATCGCCATAAATATTAAATCGGTATTAACCATTTCTTGGATTGGTGCCGACTTCTTGACCAGCGGTGCTTTTGTGCCTTTGGTGTTGGGGTTTCTGTGGGCAAGAGGAACTTCAAAAGCGGCAACGGTTTCTATGCTTTTCGGTTTACTGTTTTCAACTTATAACCTTTTAGTAGCTTTCGGCGTAAATCTCCCCGTAGCTTGGGAAATCGCTTCTGCCAAACAAGCGATTATAGGTATTACTATTTCTCTAATCTTATTTGTGAGCATTAGTTTTATAACGAAAGATGATTTAGAAAAAAGCAAACGATTTATTCGGAAAGCGAATGTGATGGCTCGGTGAGAACAGGTTAAAATTGAAAATAATTCTCTGTGTTATACAGCTAAATTATAATCATAAAAAATGCATAACCTAAAAACCAAGCTTTACTGTTTGATAGAGAAAAGTTTGTCGAAAAATGCAGTTTTCTTTAGCTCGGTTGGATCTAAAAAATCCTTTTCCTCCTTATCTACAAAACCCATATAGTAAAAATACCGATCAAAAGTACGCAGTTCATAACATCTTTTTGATTCTCCCCGTTCTCCCATAAGAGAAGGAAAAGCTTTGAAGTATTTCTCTGCATAGAACTTAGCAAATCTCTTTTTATCGCCATATTTTTTGAGGAGATATAAACTGAACTCCGCATTTACCTTTCCTATCATTTCAGATTCATAGCCATCAAAATAAGCCCAATTAAATTTACGGATTAAAACCATCAAAATTTCTTTCAATATAAAATTGCCATCATCGGCATGCTTTTCTCCCTTTTTAGTTAGGCTCAACTTTCCGTTTCTCTTTTTAACCAGACTACTAATTTGCAACAAAATTCGAGTGATGCTAACTTCTACCACTTCGGCTTCTCTGTAAAGCTTACTAATTCCTTTTTCGATCCATTCATCTTTCAAATAACCAAGGCCGTAAACCTCTTTTACCAATTTAGTTGATAAAGCTCCGGTTTTAGTCAATTTCAATTCTTTTCCACCTTTCATCTTATCAATTAGAAAACGGATTTGCATCAATAACGGAGAATTTTCCAGTTCTTTTTCTGAAAGACGGTTCATCACCAAGGGACTGCCTTCTCCCGGGAAATTTTCAAATAATGCGTGCATTTTCTCCGGTGAAAGCCCTTCAAAATCTTTTCTACCCGATTTATTATGCGCTTCTACCAATTCGGCCAACTTCTTTTGGATCTCCTCCATACTGTTTAGCCCATCAAGTTCATTTAAATCTATCATGTCTTTGGATTTTGAATTTTCGTTTTACAATTCCGTTCAGATACTACCACACAAAAATACCGAAAAAATATGATTATAGATTCGACTGAGTGCTTAAAAAAGGAGAGATTCATTTTTTATCATATTATCAAAATCAACTTTCAAATCATCAATCCTCTTTAATATAAGCTTCAATAGTTTCAAGGTAATTTTCAAATTCCGGTAAACGATGACCATCACTCGTTTGAATCAATTTTACAGCTTGAAGTTCTTTTGAAAAAATTGCGCTTTGATCAACCACCTCATCTTCAGGGTCGGCGATGATTAAGGCTTTTTCAGGATTTTTAATCCGAATCAAAGCTGATTGTAGGTTTTTGCTGAACTCAATAGCTCTTAATCGCCTATCGATATCGAAAAGTGGACTGCTGAGAATTAGTTTACTTGCTTTGTCTTTTTCATTTAATCTTTCTCGAAGTTGATAGGCGAAATTTGCACCTGTGGAATCTCCCAAAATAATAGGGTTTTGGTGTTGGCTTAATTTCTTTTCGGCTATGTTTAAAAGCTTGGGAAAATCGGAATCGGGGTTCCATTCCATAAGGTCAAACTCAAAATAATCTTTAAAATGATTTTGAAGTTTTCTGTATTTGCCGGAATCTTTCCCTGAACCAAAACCATGAATGAAATAAAATAATGGTTTCATAGATTTTAATTTATCTGTATTGCTTTTTCCATGTTATTTAAATCTTCTTTGTAAAATTCCGGTTGATAAACTCCAAAGGACTCTCCTTTTCGAGCTCCTCTGACAAAAAAGTAAATCACGCCACCGAAGTTTTTTTCATAATCATAATTTTGCCCCAAACGCTGTTGCAAATATTTATCCAAGGCATATTGATAAATCAATCCTTGCAATTTATACCCGCTCACATTCATTGCTTTTTCTAAATTGCTGTCTTTATAATCTTCTGTGGAATAGCCCAAGTGATTTGTTTTCCAGTCGAGTAAATAATATTTATCCAGCCCATTAACTTTACGACGAAAGACCAAGTCAATTTCACCATTTAGGATGCCGTGTATTCGCTTATTGACATTTTCATTAAAATGAACATTTTCTTCGCCTAATATTTCTCTGATTTTATACAAATCAAACTGCTCAACATTCATATTAAACTCCATCTCGTGAAGCTTATCTTCTGTCGGTATTGTTGACAGCGTAAAAGCATCGCCGCCAATTGAAATCTCAGTATTTAAAACGTGCTGCGTAACAAATTCTTTATAGTTTTCTATGAATTTAGCATCGTTGCTTTTTGCCGAGTGATAGCGATCAAGCGTTTTTTGAATAACCTCATCCCAGGTTTTGGATTCTTTAAAATCTATATATTCCAAAGTTTTGTGCACCAAGGTTCCGATGTGCACGCCGCTGCCCAATTGTTCAAAAACAAATTGATCGTAATCCGTATAGTTTTCATTCCTTTCTTCGCCCCGTTCAAAGTGCTGGTATTCGCTTAATGCAGAAAATGAAAAACGCGTCCAGAATTTGTCGGTAATATTTAAATAATTAATTTTTGGTTGAATAGTTTTGTTTTTCGTTGCAGATGGAATTTTATATTTCGTCTTTCCGGGATTAGAAAATGGATTCTCAGGGTTTACAAATGCTTCCTTTTCACCATTATCACCGTTCACCCAAATATCATCCATTACCCCGTGATAGGTGTTTTTACCTGTTTTCGAAATTCTTGTCTTGGTATAGGCAAAAACCCCATATTTTGCTCGGGTTAAAGCCACATAAGCCAAGCGCCGATTTTCTTGAATGATATTATCTAAGTAAAGCTGATTGTAATATCCGATATTATTCATCGATAAATCTATAAAATAGCCACCATCTCTGTAATATTTAAAAAATCCACTGACAGACGTCCTATACGTCAAATTCAAATTTGTGGTAAACACAAAATCAAATTGCAGGCCTTTACTTTTATGAATCGTCAGGAGTTGGATGGCTTCTTCATCGCTTTCAATTCGGGTTTGGTATTCATCATCTTGTCCTAAGTGATCTTGTTCTTTTCGAGCGATGATTTCCTCCAAACTCAGTTTATCTCGGGTAACGATAGTCTGAATCTGTTCTGCCGCTTGATTTAAATTAGCCCAAAACTGGGTGCTGTTATCCAGATTTTCTTCAGCAAGCTTTCGCAATCCTAAGGTTGTATAAATGTCTTTTAAAATGCGATAAGTTTTTTGCTCTTTATAGTTGGATTTAAAATCATAAAACTCGGCAATTATTTTAGAAAAATCCTTTTGCCGCAGTTCAGTTGCCGACAAATTAAACACCGGATGCAATAACATTTTTCGGATTTCTTTGCCTTCCGTTTTTTGAAGCAGTCGAAGGATATCAAAAACTAAATCACCTGCGGAAGTTTCAAAAATCTTTTCCTCAGAAATGATTACGGCGGGAATTCCCTTAGCACCAAGACGGTTTTTCAAATCGAATAAATCTTCTTTACCACGAGCCAAAACAGCAATTTGATTGGGCAAAATCTTTTTGGCCCCCGTTGCTTTCCCTTTTTGGTCTTGGAATTCTCCTTGCTCTAAAAATTCATGAATATCATTGGCAATTTGTTCATTGGACTCATAATCCACCAGAAAAAATCGTCGATCTTGTTCTTCCCCATTAATAATAAGCTGCGTTGTCTGCTTTTTCTCAATTGATTTTATATGACCTTCAAAATCAATTCCCCTATCCGCACCTGTATCGCTGGCATCGTAGTAAAATGGATTTTTGCCCTTATAAACATTCTCATCTTTAAACAGTTCATTGACCGCATTGACCAATCCGCTTACCGAACGGTAATTGGTGTCCATTGTATAAATTTTCTCTCGATCAATATTTTCTTTACACCTAAAATAAGTGTGAATATCAGCATTTCTAAAGCTATAGATAGATTGCTTGGGATCCCCAATGTAGAACACAATTTGTTCCTGAAATAAATTTTTAAAAATCTCATATTGCGTAACATCGGTGTCTTGAAATTCATCGACAAATAGCGCTTTATATTTATCTTTAAAAATACGGACTAACTCCGCTTGATTTTCCTTTGCTGCTTTGCATAAATCATGGAGTAAATCATCAAAAGAGAAAACATTTTCGCTTTCTCGCGCTTCACTGAGTTTGTATTTATCTTTTAAATCACGTAAAAGTTCAAAGAAGTTTTCCAGATAGGGGTTTTCACTCAATTCTTTCAATCTATCTTTTGGTGTCTTAGAGGTAAGCAATTCGTTGTATAATTCCAAAAACGAATCTTTTGTGTGAATTTTATGTTGCTCTGCTTGATTCAAAAAATCGCTGATAAGTTCTGGGCTGATCGCAAAATTAGGAATAGATAAAAGACCGCCTAACTCCTCTTTTGTTTTGGGATAAATATAATCGCGGATGGCTTTCTTAGAAAAATCCGCATTAAAAACGCTTAAATCCTGCTCCAGTTCGCGTGTAAAACTCTGGTCGGTGGCAAAAGCAAATTCATTCAGCATCCGGTGTGCAAATCCGTGAATGGTGAAAATCTGTAGGTCGTCCAATTCTCGAATAGCCTTTTGCAAGCGTTCTTTTGCCTGTGCTTCAATTCCGTTTTCTTTAATAATTGCATAGAGGTTTTCACCGCCCTCAAAATTGTCTTTTTCTGCTGGGGTAATCTCACCTTCA
>DATGSA010000267.1:0-7620 GCA_035303085.1 Flavobacteriaceae bacterium | reverse complement strand
TTGATTGATAATAGGAGTTCCCATAATACTACCAAATGACCCAACATTGGTTACGGTGTAAGTCCCGCCATCAGTAGCTCCCGGTTTTAGCTTTCCATTTCTCGCTTCATTAGCCAATTTGTTGACTTGTTTAGTCATACCTAATAAGTTGAGTTGGTCAGCGTCTTTAATCACCGGAACAATTAAATTACCATCGGGTAGAGCAGCAGCCATTCCTAAATTAATTCGGTTGTGCTTGATAATCCTATCACCATCAACAGAGATATTAATCATTGGGAAATCACTGATTGTTTTGGCAACAGCCTCCATGAAAATAGGGGTAAAAGTAATCTTTTGCTTATATTTCTTTTGGAAATCTGCTTTAACTTTATTTCTCCATTCCCAGATTTTTGTTACATCTACTTCAATAAATGATTGGACGTGAGCTGAAGTTTGAACTGAATTTATCATGTGTTTTGAAACCAGTTTACCCATTCTGGTCATCTCGATAATCTCATCGTCTTCAGTTACCTTTATAGGAGCAGCAGATGGAGTAGTTGGTTCTGGCGCAGCCGAGGGTTCTTGTGCTCTTTTTTCAACTGTCTTATCTCGATTTTCAACATACGATAACATGTCATTCTTTGTTACTCGCCCATCTTTGCCCGTACCATCAATTTTTTCTAACTCCTCAATTCCGATATTTTCTTCTTTGGCAATGCTTCTAACCAAAGGAGAATAAAAACGAGAAGTAGTAGAAAAGTCTTGAGCTTTTCCTGCTGTAGCTTCCCCTGCAGCAATAGTTTCTTCTACACCTTCTACATCCTCAGTGAGTGAAGGCTCAAGCGAGTCGAGATCTTCATCTTCTTCCGTTTCGATTTCATTATCGGTTTCGATAATAGCGACAGTTTGTCCTACTTTCACAACTTCATCAACGTCAAAAATAATTTCTTTTAAAATTCCTTCTACTTCGCTGGGAACTTCACTGTCCACTTTGTCTGTTGCAATTTCCAGAACCGCTTCGTCTTCTTCTATCGTATCTCCGATATCCTTTAACCAACCGGTTACAGTAGCTTCTGCGACACTTTCACCCATCTGGGGTAATTTTAATTCATATCTCGCCATAATAAACGCTCCAATTTCTTATTTATGCCTGCAAAAGTACAAAAAAAATATTGGACATAAAAGATTAAATTTTCAGTATTCTTATTGTGATAATACAACTGAATTAGTTAAATAACCAAGAATAGTTAAATGTTTCCAAATACAAGCAGATGAATTTAAAATAACATTGTTAAATTAGTTTAATCCTGTATATTTGCCTTTAAAATTGAGTATATGAAGAAAATTACCTTCTTAGTTGCGGTTTTATTTGCTGGGCTTTTTACACAAGCACAGGAAGTAGGCACGATTCAGACAAATGAATTTCCTCGTCACGAAATTAATTATAATATTCTAAACACCTTGATTGTAGCTTCGGCGGAAGTTGGCTATGAATATTTCTTTCATTTTAATCAATCCTTGGGCGCTAAAGTTTTAATTAATGATAGACCAAGTTATCGAAGCTCAAAAGGAAGCCGGAAATTTAAAACTAATAGTTTTCGAATTAATTACACCTATTACATCGGAGAGGAAAAACCAGGTTCTGAGTTTTATTTCCGACCATTCTTAAAGTATAGATTTGGTCAATTTGAAGAAAAGAAAGATGACGATCTTTATAAAACCGATATGGATGCTTTTATGATGGGAATTGGTGCGGGTTATGTCTGGAACTTTACCAATGATTTTATGGTAGCTCCTTTTGTAAATATTGCTCGTAATTTTAGTGGTGAGGTGAAAGATCGCTTCTCCGCACTTGAGTTTAATGCCGGAGTCAATATCGGATATAGATTTTAAAGAATAAAAATCCAATTTAAAAAAACAATTATTAAATAGAATAATATTAGAATCAAAAAATATGAAAAATAAACTACTATTTTTACTCTTAGCCGTTGGAGCTTGTATGAAAATGACAGCGCAAGTGGATGATGTGAGTGTTTTTATCACGCCGACTGCCAGCTATAATTGGTTCGATAATAAATCAACAGTTGAAGACGGTGCTATGTACGGAATACAAGCGGGATTCGGGTTCGGTAAAACTATTGAACTTCGCGGTATCTATGAGAAATCCTCTAATTTGGATCAAAAATTTGGACGATATGCTGACAATCTAAATGATTTAGGGTTGGATTTTGAACTAACAGCCAAGGACATTAGGGTAACCCGAAAAGGAGGGGAAATTAAAGCGAATTTGGCTTCTGGCGATTTAGCTCCTTATCTGGTGTTGGGTACAGGAATACAAACCTACAAGCGTAAATTTTCGGAAGAGAAAACCTATAAAACTGAAAACATCTATGGTTCAGGTGGAATTGGTTTGAAGATAAACCTGTCTCCACGCCTGACCTTGAATTTTGAGGGTCGACTTTTTGGGTATAATATGAAACCAAACAGTATGTTAGCCGATCCGGAATTGATGGGAGATGTATCCGGAGATTATTCTTTTGAGGAATGGCTCGAAGGTCAGAAAAGTGAAACAATGTTTAATTATAGCTTGAATGCCGGACTTCAACTTTATTTAGGCGGCACGAACGAGAAAGACCTTTCTGCAATGGATAGGGCATACAAGCAGAGATTTGGCAGTGGCCTTTCCGATTTTAAAGTCACATTAGCTCCTACCGGTGCGTATGTAGATTTCGATGACAACACAGCTTTTAGAGATACCTATCTTTTGGGGGCAGAACTCGGTGTTGACTTTACCGACTATGTTGGATTGAGAGCTTACTATTTACAAGCTACAGAAGACGAGAAAATATCTCTTGATTTTGATAAAATGTCAATGTATGGTGCTGATTTTGTTGGAAGGCTTAATGTAGGAGCTGGAATTTCACCATATGTAACTGTCGGTGGTGGATATATTAATGTTTCTGATAATTATATTGGAGAGGTTAATGATCTGCAATTCATAAATCTTTCTTCTAAATATTTCGCTAAAGGAGGTATAGGAATAGATATCCCATTAGGTAAAAGAGTTGATCTTTTTGGAGCAGCAAATTTATTATATACTACAGATAGAGATAATTCTGATATTGGGCAAATTGAAGGAACCGAAGAATTGAAAAAACACATGATGTATAACTTCGGATTTAGGGTTAAGTTGAGCAAAAGTGTTGATGTAGATAAAGTTGTCGCGCAAGCATTTGATGAAGAGTTTGCTCCTGAACGACGCGCTTATGATGAAAGTTTAGAAGACTATGAAAAACGAATTAAAACCTACGATCAAAAAGTAAAAGAGCGCGATTCCTTAATTGCAAATTATCAAAATAGAATTAAAGAGCTCGAGAAAGAATTAAAACAAGCTTTTGATGAAAACGATGAGATTCGTGCTGCGGAAATTATGCAAGAGAAAAAATATCTTGAAGGCCAAATCGAAAAACAGGAAAAACCTGAAAATCCTTTGATTAGAATGACTCCTGCTGAATTAGAAAGCCTTATTGATAAGGTGCTTAAAGGAGTTGAAGAAGAAGAAAGTCAAAAGACTATAGAACAACGATTAGATCGTTTGGAAGACTTGTTGATTAGAATGAATCAAGCTCAAGCGGAAAGAGCCGCTGTGCCAAGTGCACCGGGAGTTCCCAGAACTACAATGTCAACAGAACCGGCTGATGTAGCCCAAAGCAGTGCTAATGACCGTCTGATTGAAGAAATCAGTAGACTTAAGCAACAATTAAGAGATCAGGAAGCTACTATTGCACAGATGCAAGCAAATATAGCCAGCCAAGATCGTGAAGAAGCATCACCGAGAAAAGTGGAAATTCATGCTCCTTCAACTCCTGATTCCGCAACGGATGATTTGGGTGCGGCTTCAGGATTCAATTTTAAAAAAGGAATGGCGGTATTTATCGGTCCGAGTTTTGGAGATGCTACCAATGTAAATATCGGATTGAGAAGCTACCACGCTTTTAGTAACACCTCGATTATGTTTACGCCTGATATTTATGTTGGACTCGGCAGTAAAATGGCTTTCGGGGTTAATGCTAACGGAATTGTACCGATAGATATAAATAGCGATTTTACTCCCTATGTCGGAGTGGGGGTAGGACTTAATTACATCAACAAGAAATTGAAATTTGCTCCAAATTTTATTGCCGGGACAACTTATAAACTGGGTAATGGTGCAAGTGTATTTTTAGAATATACCGGTAGAGGAGCTTTTAAAAATAATCAAGTAGCTTTAGGTTATAGATTTAAATTCTAAGCTTAATAGCTACTAAAATATTATACTATGAAATTACATTATAGATATTTTACTTTAATATTGTTTTCTTTTTTTCTTGGAAGTGATTTGATTCATGCCCAGGTGAAAGATGCTGAGCAAAGTGAGATTGTTATGAGGCAATCAGAGTTAGATAGTCTATTGCTGAAAATTGTGCGATACAAAAAAGAGCAAATGGCTAAGGAAAGAAAATATCGTTATACTAAAGCCAGTGAAAGTATTGACTCTATACTACAGCCTCAAGAAAAAAGTAGGATGATAACAACCCCAATGGATGAACAATCAAAACAACAAGGTTCCATTAATGAAGAGAGAATTTTTAATGAATTTGCCCGGTTGAATAATCGATTAGATGGACTAATCTTAAATATGGGCACAACCAGAGGAGTTTCTTCTGTGCCACCACAGCAAAGTTTTAGCGCCCCAAGTGAAGGAGATCCCAATGTGTTCTATATACAGCCTGACGGACAACAACACCCTGCCTTAGCCCCGGGGTTTGGTCAGAGTCCTTCCCAACAACAATTCCCAAACGAAGGGAAAAAAGAAAGGATTATTATCGATTCAGGTGAAGATGATCAAAAATTGAGTGATGCAGAGGCTCAAAGATTACAGGAGAGTGCCAAGCTGCAATATCAAATCAACGATTTGACAGAAAAGATGAGAGTGCTTGGGAAGTTAGAAGAAACAAGTGACAATGGTGAATATGATGCAGAAATCTCCGAGTTGAATGCGCAGATAACAGCGCTCAAAGATAGCTTGGAAGAAAGTAATAAAGCTGCGGCAGCAGAGCGAGAAAGTAAAGCCAAATCTCAGCAAGAGCTCGCCGCTTTAAAAGATCTTCGAGAGTATAGCTTGAAAGTTTATTTTGCTAATAATTCTACCACTTTAGGAAGTTCTGATAAAATGGCCTTAGAAGAGTTGGCGAAAATTGTGAAAAATCACCAAGATAATGTTACCGTAATGCTTCACGGGTTTGCCAGTAAATCCGGAAGTGCAGCCTATAACAATAAAATTTCTTTTGAACGTGCAGAGGCTGTGAAAAAAGCTTTGCAAGCTATTGGAATCCGAGCAAGAAATATCGTTACACTGCCTCACGGAGTTGATGATAGCGGAGACGCTGCCCAAGCCCGAAGAGTTGAAGTCTCTTTGGTAGTGATGTGAAATCAATTATAGATATTAAAGAGAACAGCTGAGTTTTTACTCGGCTGAAAGATCCTCTAAAGCTTTCCAAACTCTGAAGACACACAGCACGGTAATTTAAAGGTTGGTTGTCCTTCAGTCTTCTTCTTTTCGGAATCCAGCGTCTATGATTGTAGCAATCGTATTGGTTTCTTCACATTCTTCTACATATACCTGAAGATGATGGTCTTGATGTTTACCCGAGATAACATAAACTCGACACTCAACATCTCTGCCTTTGCGACTTTCAGCAAAGTGTACTTTTCCTTGATGAAATATTTTGTTAACCGCTATGGTATCGATATTGTTTTCATTAAAAAAAGTCAGAGCTGCAGGGGAAAATTCAGTAGTCTTAGATCGAATTTCTTTCAGAACTCTTGCATTGGGGAAATAGGCGCAAGAGGTTTCTTTACCGCCCCAAATAAAAAAAACCATAATTATGCCAATTGAAAATCCACCAAGATAATAAGCGAATCTTTTAAAAAGTTTCATAAGACTAAAAGATTAATAAATTGATATCTCGATAGGAGAGATCGAACCATTCTGCAACCGATTTGTCGGTTAGTACACCGTGGTAAAAATACAATCCATTTCTCAAACTTCGATTAAAACGCAAGGTGTTTTCCAATCCTCCTTCATCGCCAATATTTAAGAGATAAGGGGTGAGAATATTGCTGATGGCTGTAGAAGAAGACCGTGGATAGCGAGAAGGGAGATTAGGCACGCCGTAATGTAAAATATCATGTTTTTTAATGATTGGATTATCGTGTGAAGTGACTTCAGAAGTTTCTACACATCCACCGGTATCTATACTGACATCGATAATTATAGAGTTGGGTTTCATTTGTTCAACCATCCCTTCTGTTATAATCACAGGTGAACGGCTTTTCCCACGAACGGAACCAATCACTACGTCTGCTCGTTTCAACGCTTTCAACAGGTTTTTAGGCTGTATTGTTGAAGTATATATAGGTTTGTCGACAAAATTTTGAATGCTTCGAAGTTTGTTGATAGACGGATCAAATACTTTTGGATTTGTTCCCAAACCAATTGCTGTTTTAGCCGCAAACCTTCCGACAGTTCCCGCTCCCAAAATCACTACATTCAAAGGAGGAACCCCTGTAATATTTCCAAAAATTAACCCTTTGCCTTCCGGACTCGATAAAATCTCGGCCGCAATAAGAACAGAGGCAGTGCCGGCAATTTCACTCATCGCCGTTACTGCAGGATAGGTTCCGTTGGAGTCTCTGATATATTCAAAAGCAAGCGCAGTTATGCGTTTTTCTGCCAACTTTTTAAAATAAGCCTTGGTTTGAGTCTTAATTTGAAGTGCTGAAATGAGGGTGGTCTGAGGATTGAGCATCTCCAGTTCTGATTGTGTCGGAGGCTCAATCTTTAAAATTATCGGACAGGCAAATACTTTTTGTGTATTAGCCGTAATCTCAGCACCGGCTTCTGAATAATCTCGATCACTAAAGTTGGCATCAACCCCGGCTCCTCGTTCAATCAAAACACGATGTCCATTGGCCGTTAGATCCGACACAGCGTCAGGGGTTAGAGATATTCGCTTTTCTTGATAGGAACGTTCCTTCGGTATTCCGATAAACAATTGACCTTTCCGTTTTTCAACCTCAAGCATTTCTTCCTGAGGCAATAATTCTGAATGTGAAAATGGGGATTTTATAGATTCCATAAAGAAGGAAATTTAAAGGCAAGTTATACTAAAAAGTTAAGTGTGTCAAATAAAATTTAAACAATGTAAATCCATTTTTTCTGAAGCTTAGATAATTAGGCTAGTTAATCGGTGTTTTTAAGAATAAATCTAATCCTATTTTAAAAGTCGTTACCCTGAAATATTGACTGATCAATCAAAACTATTTATAGGTCTATTTTCGTTGTCTTTTTTGTTTTTCAGCTTCTTCCATCATTTCCTGCATCTTACGCTGGAATCGATTTTGCTTTTTTGGCTTCTTCTTATTTTCTTCAATTTTGTTAATGATTTTATCCTCATCTATGATGAAGTTTTTGATAACTAAGACAATTCCAATAGATATAAGATTAGAAGTCAAATAATAAACCGATAAACCACTCGGGTAAGTATTAAAGAAAACCAACATAAATATAGGAGAAATATACATGATGTATTTCATATT
>DATGSA010000266.1:0-6552 GCA_035303085.1 Flavobacteriaceae bacterium | reverse complement strand
GTAAAATGATGTTACAAAGAGCCAATGTGTTGATGTTAGACGAACCTACCAATCACTTGGATTTAGAGTCTATTACCGCTTTCAATAATGCTTTAAAGAAGTTTAAAGGAGCGATTTTATTGACTTCTCATGACCGAGAGTTTGTGCAAAGCGTAGTCAATCGTATCGTAGAGCTTACCCCAAATGGAGTTATTGACCGCTATATGAACTTTGAAGAATATATGGAAGATTCAAAAATAAAACAGCTTCGAGAGGACATATGTATAAAGAAAAAGTTTAAACTTTAATATTTTTAATAAAAACCCATTTTGTCGTGTTCGACAAAATGGGTTTTTCAAGCAAAAAATTACATGTCTTCAAAAACAGAATGCATCAACTTCTTCTTATTACTAATACTTTCTTCCATAGAGACCATTGTCTCGGTACGCGATACCCCTTCTATATCGTCTAATTTATAAATCACTTTTCTGGCGTGATCGGTATCCTTAGCTCTTATTTTGCAAAAAATGTTGTATTTACCTGTTGGAACGTGTGCTTCTACCACATTTGGAATCTCCCCAATGCGTTGGATTACAAATTTGGTTTGAGAAGTCTTTTTCAAATAAATCCCTACATAAGCAACAAAGGTGTAGCCTAATTTTTTATAATTTAAATTTAGAGTCGAACCGGTAATTATTCCTGCCTCCTCCATTTTTCTGACTCGAACGTGAACAGTTCCCGCAGAAATATCAAGTCTTTTAGCGATATCTGTAAAAGCCGTTCTGGTATCATCTATCAAAATATCCAGTATCTGGTGATCCAGTTTGTCCAGCTTGAATTTTGTCATATTCTTACTTATTTAATGTTATTTTTGAATTATACAAAATTACTATTTTTATATCCCTTCACAAAACTATAAATTTAATTGTTTGTTAAATCATTATGTAATGTGCTATAGACTAAGTCTTATTCCACAAATATAAGCAATATTATGTTTATATTTTAAAAATAATAATGATTTGAATGGTTTTTGTTCTATTACTGAAAACCGGTTCTCTTTCAATTTTATGGTCAGTTTGTTTTTAGAAATTTAGGAGCTGATGCTTCAATAATGATTATAATAACTCCTTGATGTTTAACAAAAACGATTTATCGACTGGATCTCTAAACACATATGGTTAGATAAGAAAAACAATCGCTTTTTGTTAGATAAGAAAACTACTGCTGCGCATAAATACTTTCTAAATTAAGTGATAACAAATCTACGTTTTACACACGCTTTAAAACGATGTCAGTTAAAACTAAATCACAGAAGAAAAATTTATACGAACCACCTCGTTTACAAGAGTAAACAAGCGATATTCACAAAAGTAAACATCATGAAAAGCAGCCAATTTACTTTTGTAACAGGAATTATCTTTTCCATCATCTAAAAACCGAGAGATTGTCAGCCTTGCTTATAAGTTAATGTTAACTCCTATATTCCACTATGTTATGTTGCTTCATGTCAAGTTAAACTTTAATAATTAATGATGTTTTAAACAAAGATTTTGTCATTGACTTCTAAATGTTTACATTTGTATATCAACTTTTAAAACCAGTTTGTTTACAATGGTAAATAACCAGCACTTTGCTGAAAGGCTTGAGAAAATGATGTCCCATTACAGTCTTTCCGCCTCTTCTTTTTCTGAAAAAATTGGAGTTGCTCGCTCCTCTATCTCTCATATCTTATCGGGAAGAAATAAACCCAGTCTGGATTTCATATTAAAAATCCTCAAGGAATTTCCCGAAGTAAACTTGTATTGGTTGATGAATGGAAAAGGAAGAATGTTTGTGTCGAAGGAATCTGTTTCTTCAAATAGTCCTTCTCCACTACCGACAAAAGTTGAATCCAAAAAACCATCTGTTGGAAAAGAAAACTTGGTAAAGGAGAAAGGAAGATCAACTGACTCGGTTTCCAAAACTATTGATAAAGTGATAATTTTTTATACCGATGGAAGTTTTGAATCGTTTGAGGACAAAGACTAAGAGATATTGATTAAATTAGCCCAAAAATTAAATGAAAAGGTATTTTTATTTTTCGCTTCTCGGTTTGTTGATAGTTTCCTCCTGTTTTACTCCTAAAAAAAACTGTGAAAGATTTAAAACCGGAACTTTTGAATATCAAACCTATGCTGACGGAGAATTGATCAAAGCGAAAATTGTGCGCAATGATTCGCTTGAAATCGATTATTACAACCCGCAAGAGCCTGATACTTCTTCTATACGATGGATTAATGAGTGTGAGTATATCTTGAGAAAATACAATCCTAAATCATCAGATGAAAAGCAATCTTTTAAAATGAAGATTATCGAAACGGAAACAAATCGATATACTTTTGAATTCTCCCAAGTTGGGCAGGATATGGTTAAAGAATTCAACGCCACCAGAATTGAAGAAGACTGAGAAAATTCCTATTGGGTAGGGCGGGAATCGGTTTTTTAAATCAATTCTTTGTAGTTTGCCTCTCGTAAAATAGTTTGGTAATGATATTGGATAGAAAAGTGAATTTCATCTTTCTTAACTGATTCTTTCATTTATTCCGTATTAAAATAGAAAATAACAATGGTGAATTAAACTACAGTCTTGAAATTCAAAATATTAAAGAAATCACTGTTTCAAAACAGCAGGAACCTTACCTGCTTGACAATCAAACAAGTTTGATTATCAAGCTGTCCTTTCCTTGAAAAGGAAAGGAGCTTTTTGTTTGTTGATTTAGAGGAGATTAAAAGTAAGATACAAACCTCTTTCTAAGAAAATCAAAATAAATTAAACATAACAGAAATAAGAGCTTATCCTTGATTTCCAGCTATATAAAACCCACAAACGAGCTCCCCTCCTTAAAAAAGGAAAGGAGCTTTTGTTTGTTGATTTAGAGGAGATTAAAAGTAAGATACAAACCTCTTTCTAAGAAAATTAAAATAAATTAGCCATAATAGAAAGAAGAGTTTACCCTTGATTTACAGCTATTTAAAACCCACAAACGAGCTCCCCTCCTTAAAAAAGGAGGGGACGAAATAACTAAACCGAAGGTTTAGTTATTTCAGGGGTGGTTGTAACTGTTATGTTGCTTTCTTGATACTAACATAATCAAGGAACAAAACAAACTTCCTAATTCAAAACAGCAGGAACCTTACCTGCTTTACAATCAAACAAGTTTGATTGTAAAGCTGTCCTTTCCTTGAAAAGGAAAGGACAGCTTTTGTCTCTTGATTTAGAGGAGATTAAAAGTAAAAGATAAAACTATCTCATTAAAAACAGAAAAGATTTCGTACTGGAACGTGGTAAATTAAAAGCAAAAAACAATCTAACCTTATTAAAAAATAAAAGAAATAGATAGTCTAAAACAAAAGAGTTTATATTTGATTTACAGCTATTTTAAACCCACAAACGAGCTCCCCTCCTTAAAAAAGGAGGGGACGAAATAAATAAACCGCAGGTTTAGTTATTTCAGGGGTGGTTGTAACTGTTATGTTGCTTTCTTGAAACTAACATAATCAAGGAGCAGAGTAAGCTTCCTATTTCAAAACAACAGGAACCTTACCTGCTTTACAATCAAACAAGTTTGATTATCAAGCTGTCCTTTCCTTGAAAAGGAAAGGACAGCTTTTTGTTTGTTGATTTAGAGGAGATTAAAAGCAAAGGACAAGTTGTACCATTAAGAAATAACGCTTCGGGATAACTTTACAGTAAATTATAAACAAAAAATGAATTTAGTAATAACCGGAAATAAATAGGCTTTTATGATTTATCGGTTTTTCAATTCTTTCAAGAGTTGATTCTGTTCCTCCATAATATTTTTTAAATCGCTCAGAAGCTCAATATCCTTAGGAGTTTTAACTGTTTTATTTTTAGGTTCTTCCGCTTTATCTCGCAAACGGTTCATGATTTTCACCACAAAAAAGGTACAAAGTCCAATAATGAAGAAATTGATAAGGGAAGTAATCAGGGTTCCGTATTCAATAACCACGGCTGCTTTGATTATTTTATCACCTTCTAGGACAGCAGGTCTAAGCGTTATTTTAATATCCTCAAAGTTAATTTCAGAAGTCAACAAGGATATTGGTGGCATAAGTACCTTTTTCACCAGAACATCTATAACTCCGTTAAAAGCAGCTCCAATGATTATTCCAATAGCAATATCAATCATATTGCCTTTGATCGCGAACTCTTTAAATTCTTTAATGAAATTCGATTTCATATTGCTTGTTACTATTCGTCAAAAAGTTTTCTTTGTTTATCCTTCGGGGAATTTGTATTTACCTTCTCTTCTTGGTCAGCCTCTTCAGCAGTTTCTTTTTCTACCGGCAATGGATCTAACAAATTAAGCTGATTAACGGTTTCTGTAGTAAGTTGATTTCCTTGTGCCGTAATTCCTTTAACAGCAATGAATTCTTCTAAATTGACCGAGTCATTAGGGACAGCTGGTTTTCCTCTGGGTTTGCGATATTCTATATCTAAAACCGGTCGCGCATCGGTGGTGACCAACTCTAAATAAGAATCGGGATGATCCGTAATAATCAATTCTTCTCGGTCTTTATTTTCGATTAAAAACCGTTTGACGTGAAAACGTTCTCTTTCTCCTTCCCAATAAACAGCGGTTATAACTTTTTCCGGAATCCATTTTTCCATAACAACATATTCGTCATTAAAGTGGGTGGTTAGTTCTGGCAAAATTGTTTTGGCTATTCCTTCTTGGGTGATTAATAAGATACGTTCATCTCCTTTAAAATGTCCTAAAAAATCTCCGCGTTCTTCGGTGTTTAAACGTTTTATGCTTTCATCAAACCAAATTTTACGCGGTTTTAAAGTAGAAACGCCTTCTTCTTTGAGTTCGATGCGCCTAACCGGATGTTTAGTGACCAAATTTCCTCTGGCATTTCTTCCTTTGATATCCATATCGGCAAAATCGACATCAAACTTTAAACGTCTTTTTTTACCGGTTTGCCTTAAATAAACCGTGACAACTTCTGCTTCTCCATTAGGATTAGCCGAAAAATAAAGGACTTTAGTACCGGGTTTTCCTCTTCCCATATTATATTCTCTGTCTCGAATCATCGATAGAACAGCAAATCGTTTCATGTAAACATTTCCTTTTGTACCATCGCGATACATCATGTTGTAAATCAACCGTTCATCGCGTTTGAAAATTCCTACGTGAATGATATTTTTACCGATAAAAACTTTTGAATCTACCTTAACAACTTTCATCGTGCCGTCTCGAGTAAAACAAATTATATCGTCAATTTCGCTACAATTGGTAACGTATTCTTCTCCTCTTAATCCTGTACCGATAAATCCTTCTTTACGATCAACATAAAGTCTGGTATTCCGAATCACCACTTTAGTGGCTTCAATATCGGCAAAAACACTGATTTCGGTTTTGCGTTTTTTATCTTTACCAAATTCTCTTTTTAGATCATTAAAATAAGCAATAGCAAATTCTATTAAGTTAGCTAAGTCATGTTTGACTTGGGCTATTTCATCTTCTAACGCTTCGATCCGTTGTTTTGCTTTGTCTAAATCAAATCGGGAAATTTTCTTAATACGAATTTCAGTTAATCGCTCAATATCCTCTTGGGTAACCGCTCGTTTTAAATGGGAAACATGAGGTTTTAATCCTTGGTTAATTGCCGTAATCACGCCTTCCCAAGTTTCCTCTTCTTCAATATCACGATAAATTCTATTCTCTATGAAAATGCGTTCTAAAGAAGCGAAATGCCAGCGTTCTTCTAATTCATTTAACTCAATTTCAAGTTCTTGCTTAAGTAACTCGACCGTGTTGTCTGTACTTCTTCTTAAGATTTCAGAAACTCCTATAAACTGCGGTTTGTTGTCTGAAATCACACAACTCAAAGGGGAGATAGACATTTCGCAGTTGGTAAAAGCATATAAGGCATCAATGGTTTTGTCTGGAGAGATATTATTGGGCAGATGCACTAAAATCTCTACATGTTCAGCTGTGTTGTCTTCAATGTGTCTAATTTTTATTTTCCCGCGTTCATTGGCTTTAATAATAGAATCTATCAAGGAAGCTGTCGTAGTTCCAAAAGGAATATCGCTAATTTTAAGTATGTTTTTTTTCTGCTGCTCAATTTTTGCACGAATGCGGATTCTCCCTCCTCTTTTTCCGTCGTTATAATTACTGACATCCATAATTCCTCCGGTGGGGAAATCAGGGAAAATCTTAAATTTTTTTCCTTGTAAATGTCGGATAGACGCATCGATCAATTCGTTGAAATTGTGAGGTAAAACCTTGGTGCTCAACCCGACAGCAATACCTTCTACACCTTGAGCTAATAACAAAGGAAATTTCACCGGTAAATTGACCGGTTCCTTTTTTCGACCGTCATAGGACAGTTGCCATTCTGTTATTTTTGGATTAAAAAGTACGCGCAGGGCAAATTTAGATAAGCGCGCTTCGATATATCTCGGCGCTGCAGCGGCATCTCCGGTGAAGATGTTTCCCCAGTTTCCTTGGGTATCAATCAGCAAATCTTTCTGACCCAGCTGCACCATTGCGTCTCCTATGC
>DATGSA010000265.1:0-8766 GCA_035303085.1 Flavobacteriaceae bacterium | reverse complement strand
TCGGTTTATAACTTACTTGGTCAGACTGTTTTAATTGAGAATCCAAACCAATTGGAGACGCAGTTGAATACGGAAAGTTTACAAGCTGGCGTTTACTTGATGAAAGTAAGCCTTAATGGAAACACGAAAATCTTTAGGGTTGTCAAAAAATAAACGCAATACCTTAAAATCATCTTGAAATTAAAAACCCGTCCTTCTTTTATACTAAAGCCGGACGGGTTTTGTTTTTATAATTTCACTACCATTTTTCCTTTGTTCTTTCCTTCAAAAAGATCTAAAAAGGCTTGTGGGATATTTTTAAATCCTTCTCGAATCGTTTCGGTGTAGGTTAATTTTTCTTCGTTTAACCAAGTTGTTAGTTGCTTAATTGCCGCGGGATGTTTTTCCTCATAGTCGAAAACTATAAACCCTTGCATCGAGGAACTTGTCTTTACCAGAAAAGGTTGTACGCTGATGCTTTTTGGCAATTCGGTTTTATTATAAACGGAAATTGCTCCACAGTTGACCGTTCTTGAGAATTTATTAATATTGAAGAGCATTGCTTCAGAGATTTCACCACCGACATTGTCAAAATAAATATCTACCCCATCCGGACATGCCTGAGCAATGGCTTTGCTCATATTTTCTGTCGTGTTGTAATTGATGGCTTCATCAAAACCGAATTTGGATTTGATCATTTCAACTTTCTCATCGGTTCCGGCAATTCCTACAACATGAAGACCAAGAATCTTTCCTATTTGCCCTACAGTACTTCCCACAGCTCCTGCAGCACCCGAAACCACAAGTGTTTCTCCTTTCTGCGGCTTACCTATTTCCATAAGTCCCAGATAGGCAGTTATTCCAGTCATTCCCAAAATCCCAAGATAAGCTGAAAGTGGCGCCTTGTCCGCATCAACCTTTAGCAAATCTTTACCTTTAGCAACCTGTAGCTCCTGCCAAGCTAGAGAACCTAAAACGAAATCTCCTTTTTTAAAATTGCTGTCTTTAGACTCTTTAACCTTTGCGATAATTCCGGATGAAATAGGCTTACCCACTTCAAATGGTGGAGTATAAGATGGAGCATCACTCATTCTTCCTCTCAAATATGGATCTACAGAAACATACTTAGCTTTTAATAAAACCTCTCCTTCTTGTAAATCGGAAATTTCTGAAGTCGCAAATTCAAAATCTTCTAATCTTGGTTTTCCCGTAGGTCTCTTTTTTAAATTGATCGTTTGTGTTGTGCTCATAATTATTTGATTTATATCGAGTTTTAAACTATTTGAAAAATCGGTTGGCAATGGCGAATATTTTTCATGAATAATCGCCGACTGTTCATCGAATAAATATAGGAAAGATGCAAGGAGAAACCAGTGGAATCATGTGTTTTTTATGGCAGTTGTCATTTAGAATTGATGAGCAAACCTCAAAATTCAACTTTTAGTTGAACCAAGCTTTGATTTAAAAAGATAAAACGAAATTTCCTATAACAACTACTTTCAGCTTCAAGTTTCCAATGACTAAATCTATCAACTCTTTAAAATATGATTTGATTTTATTCTTGTTTTTGATTAGAGAGTAGAGTGAATTTTCTTGAAAAGATGAAGTTTTAAAAGCTGAAATCAATTCAAATTATATTAGTAATGATATTTTAACATGATTTATGCAAAGAAAAATTTATCCTTGTCCTAAAAATGTTTTAGCTTTGGATTCAAACAGGTGTTGAAGATCCAATAAGTTATAAAAATAAATAAAGAAAAATGAAATTAACAGACAGGGAAAAAGACAAGCTAATTATTGTTGTAGCTGCAGATTTAGCCAGACGACGTAAAGAAAGAGGATTGAAATTAAATCATCCGGAAGCCGTATCATTGATTACTTACGAAATATTAGAAGGCGCAAGAGATGGAAAAACAGTTGCTGAACTTATGGAGTACGGTACTCAAATATTATCTCGTGATGACGTGATGGACGGTGTTCCTGAAATGATTCCGGACATTCAAGTTGAACCTACTTTTCCCGATGGGACAAAATTAGTAACGGTTCATAATCCTATTCGTTAATTAAAAATTTATCTTATGATACCAGGAGAATATATTTTAAAAAAAGAAGATATTGTTTGTAATAAAGACAGTAATCCTATAAAAATTATAGTTACAAACACAGGTGACCGTCCAATTCAAATCGGATCTCATTATCATTTCTACGAGATAAATAATGCGGTTGAATTTGATCGCGATAAAGCCTATGGCAAACGATTAAACATCCCTTCAGGATCGGCTCTTCGGTTAGAACCCGGAGATAAAAAAGAAGTGAGTTTGATTGATTACCGCGGTTCACGCGAGGTTTATGGATTTCAAAATAAAGTTGACGGTCCTTTGGACACTGTAATAAAGAAAAAGAAATAATATGAGTTTAAAAATGACACGGGAGCAATATTCCCAAATGTTTGGGCCAACTACAGGAGATTCTGTACGATTAGGCGATACGAATTTATTTGCAAGAGTAGAAAAAGATTATACCATTTACGGAGAGGAAGTCGCTTTTGGCGGTGGAAAACAGATTCGTGACGGAATGGCGCAAGACGGCCTTGCGACACGTTCTACCGATGAAAGGGTTCCTGATACACTAATTACCAACGCTTTGATTCTCGATTATACCGGTATTTATAAAGCGGATATCGCTATCCGTGATGGAAAAATATCCAAAATCGGAAAGGCCGGAAACCCTAAAATTCAAGATGGAATTGATATTGTAGTCGGGTCAGCGACAGAGGTTATTTCGGGAGAAGGAAAGATAATTACTGCCGGCGGAATTGATTCTCATATCCACTTTATCAACCCTCATCAAGCTTGGGCAGCGCTGTCAGGTGGAGTTACCACAATGATTGGCGGAGGTGCTTCAACAGGCTCAGGGTCAAGCGCTACTACTTGTACACCCGGACCTTGGCATATAAAACATATGTTACGTGCAGTTGAAGGAATTCCGGTAAACGTAGGGTTATTCGGAAAAGGTCATGCCGCAGCGCAAGGACCACTGACAGAGCAAATTCGTGCAGGAGCTTTTGGATTGAAAATTCATGAAGATTGGGCAGCAACACCTTCTGTTATAGATAACGCTTTGAAATGTGGAGATCAATTCGATATTCAAATCGCCCTTCACTCAGACACCCTAAATGAAGCTGGTTTTTATGAAGATACTATCAAAGCTTTTGATGGCAGAACTATCCATACCTTCCATACCGAAGGAGCAGGGGGTGGACACGCTCCGGATATTATTAGAGCTGCAGGAGAATTAAATGTACTTCCCGCTTCTACCAACCCAACTATGCCTTATACTGTCAATACAGTAGATGAACATTTAGATATGGTAATGGTAGCACATAACCTTAATCCCTCTATCCCGGAAGATTTAGCTTTTGCTGAATCCCGAATTAGAAAAGAATCTATCGGTGCGGAGGATATTCTCTTAGATATGGGCGTGTTCAGCATAGTGAGTTCGGATTCTCAAGCTATGGGGCGTATTAGTGAAATGGTTCCGCGGTCGTGGCAATTGGCACACAAAATGAAAGACCAATTCGGTGCGATGAAGGGAGACTCGAAACATAATGATAACAATCGTATCAAACGGTATATCGCAAAATATACGATTAATCCGGCGATTGCTCATGGTATTTCTGATTATATAGGATCTGTTGAAGAAGGAAAATATGCAGATTTAGCGATTTGGGATCCACAATTTTTTGGAGCTAAACCGGACACTATTCTTAAAAACGGTTCGGTGGTAACTCACTTTATGGGAGATGCCAACGCTTCTATCCCAACGCCTGAACCAAGGATTCACCGAGATATGTTTGGTCAGTTTGGCCCGGCTATGCAATACAATAAATTGACCTTCGTTTCCAAAGTTGCACACGATAATGGAATTAAAGACGAACTTGATTTAAAATCCCACGTGTTGCCTTGTTCTAATACCAGAACATTGACAAAAAAAGACATGAAACTCAACGATGCACTTCCGAAATTAGAAGTGGATCCACAAACTTACGATGTCTTTGCGGATGGAGAAAAATTATATTGTGAACCGGTGAAAGAAGTCCCATTAGGTCAACGTTATTTCTTATTCTAATTTGCTTTTAAATCCTGTTCAGATAAAAATGATTATAAATAAAATAATTGCAAACATAGAGGATTTGGACAAATCCGAAGTGGATAAACGTCATATTGAAAGAGTAAATTTAGAGAGTGATCAATTGGTTAAGCGAATTCAACGCTTGACCACAGATCACGATCGTGAAATTGGATTACAGCTAAAAGATGAGCGAGATTTGGCTAATGGCGATATTCTTTATATGGATGATCAAAATATTATCATGGTCAATGTTCTAAGTGATGATTTATTGGTGATTCGCCCTAAAGATATTGAGGAGATGGGCAGAGTAGCTCATGAACTGGGAAATAGACATTTACCCGCACAGTTTGAAGGGAATGAAATGCTGATTCAGTATGATTATCTTATTGAAAAACTACTTCAAGAAATGGAGTTAACTTTTACAAGAGAAGAACGTCAAGTAAAGCATGCCTTTAGACATATAGGCCATAGTCATGACTGAAGCTGTAAATTTATTACACTTATTCCAATTATGTGATTCCAATTTCCCCAATGGAGGTTTTACACAGTCTTTTGGCTTTGAAACATACATTAATCAAGAGGAAATTCACAATGCTGAAACTTTCGGTCATTGGTTGGATATTTTTTTGAGAGATCAATTGGTTACTTCTGATGGTCTGGGGATACGAATGGCTTATGATTCGATTGAGCAAAATGAACTTGATAAATTATGGCATATAGATCGCTTGTTGACTGTTCAAAATTTGGCTCGCGAAACCCGAGAGGGAACCGGACAAATGGGTAAGTCGCTGATAAATATTTCTATAGAAATATACGATGCTCCGCTTTTGGTAGCTTATCAAAAACGGATTAAGGAAGGGAATTCCAACGGCCATCCGGCTATAGTATTTGCAATTGTAGGAGAGTATTTGAAGATTTCCAAAAAAAAGACGATAATGTTTTATTTGTACAGCACTATGGTTAATTTTATACAAAATGCGGTAAGAGCAATTCCTTTGGGGCAAACTGATGGACAGCGTTTGTTGTCATCATTTCATCCAAAATTGCAAGCGGCAACAGATAAAATTTTGAATTTAGATGAAATCGAATTTGGAACTATTGCTCCCGGAATTGAATTGGCACAAATGCAACATGAACGTGTTACCGCACGAATGTTCATGTCTTGAAATTATATTTTAAACAAATTTAAAAAATACAGAAGTATGAAACCTATAAAAATTGGTATCGGTGGTCCTGTTGGAACCGGTAAAACAAAATTGATAGAAAGACTGACAAGAGCTTTAGACGGAAAAGTGAAAACAGGGGTTGTTACAAACGATATTTACACCAAAGAAGATGCGCAAATCTTAATCAGAGATAGTGTGTTGGATGAAAACCATATTATTGGAGTGGAGACTGGTGGTTGCCCACATACCGCTGTTCGTGAAGATATTTCGATGAATGCTGCCAGTATTGAAATTTTAAAAGAAAAAAATCCGGATTTAGATATCATCTTTGTGGAAAGTGGAGGAGATAATCTATCAGCTACTTTTAGTCCTGAATTAGCTGACTTTTCGTTTTATATTATCGATGTAGCTTGTGGGGAAGATATTCCGCGGAAAAAAGGGCAAGGAATGATAAAATCTGACTTGTTTATCATTAATAAAATTGATTTAGCACCTTATGTTGATGCTGATTTAGAAGTTATGGCCCGAGATGCTAAAGAAAATCGGAAGGATAAACCTACTATTTTTACCAATCTCAAAGATGACACCGGGATAGATGAAATTGTGAATTGGATAAATAAAAACGTATTACTTCAAGATCTTCAACCAAGTTAAATGGAAGAGAATGTTGTTACCTCAGAGCTCACAGGGGTTTTAAATTTAGAAATCGGTAGAGATCGGAATGGAAAATCCATTGCTAAAAAAATATTTCATAAAGGCGGAATAAAAATACAACGACCCGTTTATTTGGATGGGGGCAACACCCCGTGTTTCTATATTTTGAATCCCCACGGTGCTTTCTTAGATAGTGATGTCTATCAGATGGATATTAGACTTCAAGAAGAGTCAAGATTAACTTTGACCACCCAAGGAGCTTCCATTATTTATAAAACCCCTGAAAAAGAAGCCTATCAAGAAGCTAATATGTTTTTGGCAAAAGGAAGTTATTTAGAGTACTTACCAGGTGCCATTATCGGATATAAAAACGCTAAGTTTTTTCAGAAAAATATATTTCATTTGGAAAAAGGTGCAACCTTACTCTATCTGGAGGTCATAACTTCTGGCTGGAGTCCGGAAGGAGATCCGTTTACTTTTACTTCTTTACGTCTTCAGTCGGAAATTTATAAAGACGAGGAGTTGGTGGTTTACGACCATATCAAATTAGCGCCTGAAGAACAAAATTTCAATGTACTGGGGTTTATGGAAGGCTATTCTCATGTGGGAACTTTTATGGTTGTTAGCGATGAGGTTGATGATGATATAATCGATCGCGTTTACCAAGTGCTGTCAGAAGAAGATTACGACGTAAAATTCGGAATTTCAAAACTGTCCGTACCTGGGTTTACCATTAGAATTTTGAGTAATATGACACAGCATATTGAGTGGCTGGCCATGAAATGCCGAAATTTCCTTAATGAAGAATGGTACGGAACAAGTTTGGGAACGCTTAGAAAATATTAAACATTCAACTTATAACTTATCTTTAGTCAATCTTTTTGATTTTACCACAAGCAATAGGTAGGGTTAGGTAGTTGGGAACGCCGGATATTGATTTTACCGATATTGGAAGATCGGTATCTTCCGGAACTCCATGAATATAGACAGCATCTTTATCTAAATGAATATCATAACCCCCAAAGGAATTAGCAAAATTGTTTGCGAGCTCTTCCATAGGGATAGCTTTCTGATATTTATAATAACCGTTCTCATCGGCAGTAGGATAAGTGAAGTCTCCAATACTCATGACTGCTGGATTCGCATTAAATGGAACCATCATCCTACCCGATGCAGGACCAACTTCAAACATATCAATAATACCGTCTTTGTTTTTATCATCATCCATAGTAGCACAACGCGTATCATCTGCAGCAGGGGTTCCATGAAAATTTTGCCAATGTTGGATATTGGGTGGAGCATTTTCAACTTCAATCGTCACATATAAGGTATCATTGGATAAAAGAAATTCAGCCTTCCCCGAAGTTTCCAAACCTGTGACATGGGAATTTAGAGCTGATAATTGCGCTTCATATCTTATGTCTTCGGTAATAATCTTACGCTCCCCTTGCTCGTTAGAATCCTTGCAATTCCACATCAACGATATGGTAATCAAGCCTAAAAAGATATATTTAAACTTCATAATATTAAGAAGGTTTGAGAATTAATGCAGAAAACTACAATTTTTAATGGACTTTAACAATAGAATTAGAAAAATAATTTTACTAATTTAAATAACAGTCTGAACGTTTTTAATGTTGCACTAAAATCTTTATTTGACATTAACCTGAGAGTTTCTCGAATTATTAGCCTCGTATATGCAGTATTTCCGGGGGTTTAGGAGTGAAGACCTCTCGAAAACAAACTGAACTCACCAAAATTTTTTGAGTGATGGTAACTTTTAAATAAAATCTAAAAATAAAAAACCAGTGATGTTTTAGGGTAGTATTTCAATAATGTCTGTGAGATAGTTGACAAAATTGAATCCTTTGAAAATTATATATATTGATTCATATTTTATTTGCTTTTATTCAATTTAGACGAATAATAATTCTTGATAATTTATTTTAAAAAGAATTTGTTTGAGATAAAGTTCTCTAACTTTCTGCTATATTTGTTTCTTAATTTGCCTTAATATTGGGTTTTATTGGTGATTACATGATTTCGGTTTGATAAACTTGTGTGTTTTTAAAATGACCTAAATATTTTATTTGGTGAAATGTTTGCTTTATACTATTCTGATTATTACTTTTATTAAAAATTTAACTTACAACAACTATGTCTACGTCTACTTCTTCGCCAACCATGAACATGTCAAAAGCTGTGATAATAATGATGTTGGGAGTGGTTGCTCTTGCTTTTTCTGCCATTGCCGTAAAAGAAGCTAACTTTGAACCTTCAACCTCCGCTTTTCTTCGTTGTGCTATTGCTTTTGTAGTCCTTCTCCCTTTTGCTTTAAATGAAATAAAAAAGAAAGGAAAACTGAGCAGAACCGGAGTTCTGCTTTCTATTTTAGCAGGTATCTTCCTCGGCATTGATATGACAGCATGGAATTATGCTATATTCTATGTGGGCGCAGGAATATCATCGGTTTTATTAAATGTTCAAATAATTATTTTGCCGGGATTGGCGATGATATTCGATAAATATAAACCCAAGAAAATATTTTGGATTCTGGCTCCTATATTGCTTTTGGGAGCAGTTATGACTGGTGGAGTTTTTGACGGCCCCGTTTCAGAAGGTCCTGCCAAAATCCATGGGGTGCCAACCAATATCTTAGGAACACTCCTTGGATCACTCTCCGGGTTATGTTATGGAATCTATCTTTATACAAGTCGGAAAGCCGGAACTGTTAATCCTGGACGTTATGTTCAACCATTATTATGGGTGTTTTTAGCGCAACTTATTCCACAGGCTATTACCATGTTTACTATTTCAGATCGTGGATTTGATATTA